>CAMBFY010000021.1 GCA_945865415.1 Sphingobacterium thalpophilum | reverse complement strand
TATACGACCAAATCCGTTAATTGCAATTTTCATATTTATTACTAATGTCCAAAGTTATTCAAATGAATGAAAAAGAGGTGTAAAATTTTAGGCAGGATATAGAGCACGAATTTACTTTGGCAGCACTAAAGATAAATTCGTCAGTTACTGTATTTTTTTGCGACCCGTTGACTATCGGGAGACGAAATCAAATTCTAAACGCCTATGTGATTTCGTAACTCGGAAAATTGTCTTACCCTGTAATTTTATAAACCCTGATTATCAATACCAGAATTGATTACTTTCCAAAGCATATCTTTCAGCTCAAGAAGTCCTCTCTGGGCAACCGAGGATACAAATACATATGGAATTGCAGGCAGATCCAGTTTCATTTCATTCATAAGCTCCTCATCAAGAAGGTCTGATTTACTGATCGCCAGGATGCGGGGTTTGTGCATCAGTTCAGGATTATAGTCTTCAAGTTCTTTAAGCAGGATTTCATATTCCTGTTTTATGGTTCTTCCGGTATCTGCCGGCACTAAAAATAACAACACCGAATTCCTTTCAATATGTCGCAGAAACCGAATACCAAGTCCTTTTCCTTTGGAAGCACCCTCAATGATTCCAGGGATGTCAGCCATAATAAATGATCGGTTATCCCTGTAAGATACGATACCCAAATTTGGGACAAGGGTAGTGAAAGCGTAATCTGCAATTTCAGGCTTTGCTGCAGAAACAACGGAAAGCAAAGTAGATTTTCCTGCATTTGGAAAACCAACCAAACCTACATCTGCCAGGATTTTCAACTCGAGCACCATCCACTCTTCTTTACCAGCTTCACCTGGCTGAGAAAAACGGGGGGTTTGTTTTGTGGAAGTTTTGAAATGCCAGTTTCCCAATCCGCCGCGACCACCCGGAGTTAAAATCTTTGTTTCTCCATCTTTTGTGATTTCGAACAATATTCCACCCGTTTCAGCATCTCTGGCAATAGTTCCTAATGGGACTTCCAGTATTTCATCCTTACCGGTACGGCCTGATTTTTGTCCGCTGGATCCGGGCAATCCATTCTCGGCGATAACATGTTTTCTGTATTTCAAATGTAGCAGTGTCCAGAGCTGGCTGCTTCCTTTTAATATGATGTGCCCACCACGCCCACCGTCTCCTCCATCAGGACCTCCCTTTGAAGTAAGAATATCACGATGTAAATGAGACGACCCAGCACCTCCGTTACCTGAACGGCAGCATACTTTAACGTAATCAACAAAATTTGAGCTCTGAGACATGATTTTAATTTACAGAGAACAAAATTCCGGGCAGAAAATTTATTGATCTCAAAAAAGATGTATTAACTGAGATAATCAGCTATTAATATTTATCTACAACCGAGCATATGGAATCAAATATCTCATCAATAGTTCCAACCCCATTAATGCTTGTGAGTTTATTCTGCTCTTTGTAGTAGTTTGCCACCGGAGCAGTTTTAGAATTATATTCAATAATACGCTTGCGAATGATTTCCGGATTTGCGTCATCCGGGCGACCTGAATCTTTACCTCTTAATAAAAGCCGCTTCTCAAGCTCTACCGGCTCAACTACAAGGGCTATCATTACAGAAATCGAAGATGACTTCGATGCCAATAAGTTATCGAGAGCCTCTGCTTGTGCAACAGTACGGGGAAATCCATCAAAAATAAAACCTCCTGCTGCAGTATTTAAATCCAGCTTGTTGCTGATCATGCCAATTACCACTTCATCAGGAACTAAAACACCCTGATCCATCAATTTTTTAGCCTCAAGACCTAATGCAGTTTCATTTTTGATTTCGGATCTTAAAATATCACCTGTAGACAAATGAATTAATTGATACTTTTCAATTAATTTTTCGGATTGTGTTCCTTTACCAGCTCCCGGAGGGCCAAACAATACTAAGTTCAGCATTAAATTTAAATTATTTTCTGAAATCAAATTAATTGATTTAAAACAGAAAAGCCTAATGAAATATTAAAAGCCTTTTCGATAAGTTGCGAAAAGGCTTTTAATGTTGTGCGTTGTGCACCTGAAGGGAGTCGAACCCCTAACCTCCTGATCCGTAGTCAGGTGCTCTATCCAATTAAGCTACAGGTGCCTTTTTTAACGGACTGCAAAAATATGCTTTCTTTTCAAACTAACATAGTTTTTTTGAAAATAAGCCAATCTGTTAAAAATCAGGCCCTGAAATCTCATCAGCGGATTTCTTTTTTTTATTTAAGAGATTCGCGGATTGCATCAAAATCAGGCAAATCACCCGCTGATTCAAGAACCTGTGCATAAACAATCAGATGATTCTCATCCAAAACAAAGGCTGCTCTTTTTGCAACCCCTTTAAGATTGAAAACAAATTCGTCGTAATATGCTCCATATTCTTTTGATACTTCCTTATTGAAATCCGACAAAAGTGGAAACTGATAGTTGTTAACTTCTTTAAATTTTGCCAGTGTAAAAGGTGAATCCACAGAAATCGCCAAAACCTCAGCTCCCAGTCCGTCATAATAACCAAAAGTATCACGCATGGTGCAAAGCTGAGTGGTACAAACTCCGGTAAATGCCATTGGAAAGAAGTGGATTACTAATTTCTTACCCTTAAAATCACTTAAGGAAATTTCTTTAAGTTCTGAACTGAATAATTTGAAATCAGGTGCTTTTTGACCTTTTGATAGTGCCATATTTTAAATTTGTTTATATTTTGTATAAAGGTAAAATTATTAAAATTTTCAGGGTATTCACATTAATTTCATGACAATTCAGGGATATTCTTCCTTATCAAGCTTAATTTGTTTTAGCTATTGCTTTAAGCTGAGCATCTACAATAGCTATTCCCTCTTCAAAGGATTTAGGATTATAGCCCAGAATATTTTTCGATTTGTCAAGAATAAAACCAGTCCGCTTTGGTCGCTTTGCTGCCTGATTCAAACTGTCAGCAGAAATGGGATTTATTAATTTTGAGTCCAGGTTCCAATACTCTGCTACCTTCAATACAAGCTCCAATATGCTTAACATGTCTTTTCCGGAAGCATTAAAAACCCCTTCTGCATTCTTTTTTGCAGCCAAAAGACAGCATTCAGCAAGGTCTTCGGCAAGGGTTGGCATTCGCCACTGATCATCTACTACATTTATAGGGTTACCTTTTTCGAGCGCGGATTTTGCCCAGAGAATAACATTGGTCCGGCTCATATCATGCACAATACCATAAACAATAATAGTCCTTAAAACAACCCACCGACATGATGACTTCCGGAGAAGCTGCTCTGCTTCGAGTTTAGTTTGCCCATAATGGCTCAAAGGATTAGGCAGATCATCTTCTGCATACGGACCGCTTTCACCATCAAATATAAAATCAGTAGACAGGTGAATTAATTGAATGTTGTACTGCTCAGAAAGATGGATCAGGCTTTTAACCGACCCAACATTGAGTGCATAACAATTTTCTTTATCACTTTCGCAGGCATCCACATTAGTCATTGCCGCAGTATTGATGATTGTATCCGGATGATATTGTTTTATTACCCTTTCAAGTTGCTGATAATCCAATATATCCAGGTCTTCATAAATATAGCCATTCTTTACAGGATGCCGGTTGAGACCTTTTGAACTTGCGATTAAATCCACCTCGGAATCAATCAGACAAAGGTCAGTTAATTTCTGACCTAACAGGCCGTTACTTCCGGTTACAAGAATTTTTTTCATGATTCAAATAAAACAGTATTTTTTTAAAAAAAGGAATAAAATGTAATTCAATTGACAGTTGACAACTGACAGTTGACAATTAGATTCCTGAGCAAATCAATATCCTCGTCCAGTCTTGATTCTTGGTTCTTGGCTCTTGGTTCTTGATACTCACTACTCAATACTCCCTACTCAATACTAATTAATAAAAAAACTTCAATTAAGTATTTGATTTACGGTGATAAAGAGTATTTTTGCGAACCAAAAAATGCCCTCCAAAAAGGGCTAAAATTGTTGATTTAATAAAGATTTCAGAAATATATGCCAAACGCCGGAAAAATTGCACAGATCATCGGACCTGTAGTAGACGTCAGCTTCACAGAGAATGCACACTTACCAAAAATTTACGATGCACTTGAAATTGTAAAAGACAACGGACAAAAGATTATTCTTGAAGTTCAACAACATCTTGGAGAAGATCGTGTTCGAGCTATCGCGATGGACTCAACAGACGGACTTGTTCGTGGAATGAAAGTAATTGACACCGGATCTGCTATTAAAATGCCGATTGGTGATAAAATCAAAGGTCGTTTGTTTAATGTTGTCGGACAGGCCATCGACGGTATTGATACCATGGATAATTCAGATGGCTATCCTATCCACAATACTCCACCGAAATTTGACGAATTAAGTACTGAAACTGAAGTGCTTTTTACTGGTATCAAAGTGATTGATCTGCTTGAGCCATACGCAAAGGGTGGAAAAATTGGATTGTTTGGTGGTGCGGGTGTTGGTAAAACTGTGTTAATTATGGAACTGGTAAACAATATCGCGAAAGCATATGCAGGTTTATCAGTTTTTGCCGGAGTTGGTGAGCGTACGCGTGAAGGAAATGACCTTTTACGTGAATTCATCGAGTCGGGTGTAATCAATTATGGAGATGCGTTTAAACACTCAATGGAAGAAGGCGGTTGGGATCTTAAATCTGTAGACAAAGAAGCATTAAAAGATTCTAAAGCTACGCTGGTATTCGGACAGATGAATGAGCCTCCTGGTGCACGTGCGCGTGTTGCTCTATCAGGTCTTACTGTAGCAGAATATTTCCGTGATGGTGAAGGAGAAGGTCAGGGAAAAGATATTCTTTTCTTTGTCGATAATATATTCCGTTTCACTCAGGCAGGTTCTGAGGTTTCGGCACTACTTGGCCGTATGCCATCTGCTGTAGGTTACCAACCTACTTTGGCAACTGAAATGGGATTGATGCAGGAAAGAATTACATCCACTAAACGTGGATCAATCACATCTGTGCAAGCTGTTTATGTTCCTGCGGATGATTTAACTGACCCTGCACCGGCAACAACGTTTGCTCACCTTGATGCAACAACAGTATTATCACGTAAGATTGCTGAGCTTGGAATCTATCCTGCAGTAGATCCATTGGATTCAACTTCTCGTATCTTGAACGCAGCAACTCTTGGCGATGAGCATTATGGTACAGCGCAACGTGTTAAAGAAATCTTACAACGCTACAAAGAATTACAAGATATCATTGCAATCCTTGGTATGGACGAGTTATCTGAAGAAGATAAACTGGTAGTAGGACGCGCCCGCCGTGTGCAGCGTTTCTTATCTCAGCCTTTCTTCGTAGCTGAACAGTTCACCGGATTAAAAGGTGTATTGGTTGACATCAAAGATACTATCAAAGGATTCAATATGATCATGGATGGTGAAGTAGATGAGTATCCAGAAGCTGCATTCAACCTAGTCGGTACTATTGAAGATGCTATAGAAAAAGGTAAAAAATTATTGGCTGAAGCAAACGCATAATGTGATATGAGATAATAGATATGAGATATGAGAAAGGTAATTCACCCGGATAGTTAATCTCAAATCTCAAACCTCAAACCTATGAAACTAGAAATACTAACCCCTGATAAAAAAGTCTTTGAAGGCGAAGTTTGGTCGCTGACTGTACCTGGCACGATGGGATCTTTTGAAGTGCTTAAGGATCATGCACCTGTAATCTCAACGCTCGAAGATGGTAAAGTGATCATTCGTACTGATAAAGATGAAGAGATTATCTTTATTAAAGGCGGAGTAATTGAAGTGCTAAATAATAACATCATGGTACTTGCCGAAGGAACCCAAAATTCCTGATAAACATTTTAAAAAAAAGCCCCTCTGATCAGCAGATCGAGGGGCTTTTTTTTGCCTCTGATTTTGATATTTTTAAAAACAAATCTGAATTTCAGGCAGAATCCAGACAATTTGATTATAATTACAAAATAATGAACCAAAAACCAAAAACCGTTTTGGTATATTTACACAAAATTAGATACAGTATTAAATCATTATAAACAAATTAAATTCTTAATTATAAGAATATGCAATACTTTATTCTTATTAAAAAAAAATGAATTGTCTATTGATACTTAAACACGAAGACCTTAAATTGAATTTTAAAGTGATCAGAAATTATAAATGATTGAATAATGAATGGCGTAGTGAATCATAATTCTAATAAATTTACTATTCCGGGCAGACTCAGCCTTGTTAATATTCTGAATATCATTCTCCTAAATCCTTCTTTTAAGGTTTAAGATCTTTTAAAATCAAATTTACTTGATCGCCTTCCCACAACGAAAGGCTTTTTTTTAATAATAATGTAAATAAAAATTAGTACCTAAAATCAACAAATTGTAAGAATCTGAACAATGGAACTTAATAAATATAGCAAGACAATAACGCAGGATCCAACCCAGCCTGCCTCTCAAGCCATGTTGTACGGAATTGGATTAACTAGAGAGGATCTAGCCAAAGCACAGGTAGGCATTGTAAGTATGGGTTATGATGGCAATACATGCAATATGCACCTGAACGAACTTGCCGCAGTAGTCAAAAAAGGAGTCTGGAATAACGATTTAGTAGGTCTGATGTTCCACACAATAGGGATCAGTGATGGCATAACCAATGGAACAGAAGGAATGCGTTATTCTCTTGTTTCCAGAGATCTGATAGCCGACTCTATAGAAACTGTTTGTGGTGGACATTATTACGACGGACTTATTGCCTTACCGGGTTGTGATAAAAATATGCCGGGTGCCATTATTGCAATGGGGCGTTTAAACAGGCCGGCAATTATGGTCTATGGTGGAAGTATTCATTCTGGTAATTACAAAGGTGAATCCCTGAATATTGTTTCAGCATTTGAGGCTCTAGGCCAAAAAATGACAGGAAATATTTCAGAGGAAGACTATCAAGGAGTAATTGAAAACGCTTGTCCGGGTGCGGGTGCCTGCGGAGGTATGTACACTGCTAACACACTTGCTTCAGCCATTGAAGCGATGGGGATGAGCCTTCCATACAGCTCCAGCTATCCCGCATTAAGTGATGAAAAGAAACAGGAATGCCTGCATGCTGGTAAATACATCAGAATCCTTCTCGAAAAAGACATTAAACCTAGAGACATCATGACTGAAAAAGCATTTCACAACGCAGTTGTAACTGTTATGGTTTTAGGTGGCTCAACTAATGCAGTGTTGCATTTAATCGCAATGGCCAAATCGGTTGGAATTAAACTTGGTCTCGACTATTTCCAAAAAGTTAGTGATGAAACTTCAGTAATTGCCGACTTAAAGCCTAGTGGAAAATTCATGATGGAAGATGTACATACCATCGGAGGATTACCATCAATACTAAAATATTTGTTAAAAAAGGGATTTTTGCACGGAGATTGTTTAACTGTTACTGGAAAAACATTAGCCGAGAACCTGGCTGATGCCGCCGATCTGAATTTTGAAAATCAGGACATTATCTTTCCGTTTGAAAATCCAATAAAGAAAACCGGTCACTTACAAATGCTTTATGGAAACCTTGCACCCCAGGGCTCTGTGGCTAAAATAAGTGGTAAAGAAGGCGAATCATTTACAGGACCGGCGCGTGTATTTGATGGCGAATTTGAACTCATTCATGGTATTAGCAGCGGAAAAGTAAAAGCTGGCGATGTAGTAGTAATCCGAAATGTTGGACCTAAAGGCGCGCCGGGTATGCCTGAAATGCTTAAGCCAACATCTGCGATATTTGGTGCCGGACTGGGTGCTTCAGTTGCATTAATTACAGATGGCCGCTTCTCTGGTGGAACTCATGGATTTGTAGTTGGACATATCACCCCGGAAGCTTTTGAAGGTGGTAATATTGGCCTGGTAAAAGATGATGATATCATTCAAATCGACGCCAACAACAACTCCATCAACGTAATGATAACCGATGAAGAATTAGAACAAAGAAGGAAGCTATGGCAGCAACCAGCACCTCCGGTTAAGAACGGAGTGTTGTTTAAATATTTTAAAACGGTAAAGAGCGCCAGTGAAGGTTGCGTTACAGATGAAGAATAATGAATGACCATAGGATTTGATTGGTAAAATAATTGATTCAGATATAAAATAATTAATTATGGAAATTGAGCAACAAGCATTGAGTGACCATACAGGAGTTGAAACCATCGAGTTATCGGGTTCTGTAGCCCTTCTCGAAGCATTGATCGCCGAAGGGACCGAAATAATATTTGGGTATCCCGGTGGGGCAATCATGCCGATCTATGATGCATTGTACGACTACAAGGAAAAATTAAACCATATTCTGGTAAGACATGAGCAGGGTGGTATTCACGCCGGACAGGGATTTGCCAGAACCTCCGGAAAAGTAGGTGTGGTGTTTGCAACCAGCGGACCAGGTGCCACAAACCTGGTTACCGGTTTAGCAGATGCAATGATCGACAGTACTCCATTGGTATGTATTACAGGACAGGTATTTGCTCATTTATTAGGAACTGATGCGTTTCAGGAAACAGATGTGATCAATATTACTACGCCTGTTACAAAGTGGAATTACCAGATTACTGATGCAACTGAAATCCCTGAAGTGCTCAGCAAAGCTTTTTACATTGCCAGAAGCGGAAGACCTGGACCAGTACTTATCGATATTACCAAAAATGCTCAGATTCAAAAATTTGATTACAGTGGTTATACCCCCTGCAATCATATCCGCAGTTACAGACCAAAGCCTATCATCCGAAATCAATATATTGAGCAGGCCGCAGCATTGATCAATCAGGCAAAAAAGCCATTTGTTTTGTGGGGACAAGGAGTAATATTGGGCGAGGCCGAACAGGAATTCAAAGCTTTCATTGAAAAAAGTGGAATCCCATCTGCATGGACCATTTTAGGGGCTGGTGCAATCCCAACACATCACCCTTTGAATGTAGGAATGCTGGGTATGCATGGAAATTACGGGCCAAATGTTCTGACTAATGAATGTGATGTTTTGATTGCTATTGGAATGCGATTCGACGATCGCGTGACAGGTCGCCTCGATAAATATGCCAAACAGGCAAAAATCATTCATCTGGATATCGACCCTTCAGAAATAGATAAGAATGTACAAACGACAGTCCCGGTTTGGGGCGATTGTAAAGAGACATTACCTGCTCTAACAGCACATATTCATCAAAAGACCCATACTGAATGGCTGCAGAAGTTCAGAGATTTTGAGCAAAAAGAAATTGAAGCTGTAATTAATGATGAATTACATCCGGCTTCAGGAGAACTCACAATGGGTGAAGTGATTCATCAACTGAATGTGCTCACTCATGGTGAGGCTATCATTGTTACTGATGTAGGACAGCATCAGATGGTGGCCTGCAGATATGCCAAACTGAACCAAACAAGAAGTAATGTAACCAGTGGCGGACTTGGAACCATGGGTTTTGCCTTACCGGCAGCAATTGGTGCCAAATTTGGTGCTCCTGAACGAACAGTTGTTGCGGTAATTGGGGACGGCGGATTTCAAATGACACTTCAGGAATTGGGTACAATCATGCAGAGTAATATCAATGTAAAGATTCTAATTCTTAATAATAGATTCTTGGGAATGGTACGTCAATGGCAAGAGCTTTTTAATCAACACAGATACTCATTTGTTGACATAGAAAGTCCTGATTTTGTTGCCCTTGCTGCAGCATATAGAATTAAAGCCAAAAGTATTTCAGAACGGGGGGATATTTCTTCCTCTTTAAAAGAAATGCTCGAACATAAGGGTTCTTTCTTGCTTGAAGTAATGGTCACCAAAGAGAATAATGTATTTCCGATGGTACCTCAGGGATGCAGTGTGAGTGAGATCAGATTGAAATAATAAGTCCCACCTACCTCCCTGAAGGGGAGGCTAAAGAAAATTATATGGATTCAAATAAAATTAATAGCACATCAGCCCCCCTCTCCTCAGGAGAGGGCCGGACTGAGGCTAAACAGGAATTCACCATTACTGTTTATACTGAGAACCAGATTGGACTCCTCAACCGGATTGCGATCATCTTTACCCGCCGCAAAATAAATATTCATAGTTTGAATACCTCTCCGTCAGAAATTGAGAGTATTCACCGCTTTAATATTGTAGTCCAGGAAACAGAAGTTGTTGTTAGAAAACTTTCCCGACAGATTGAAAAACAAGTTGAAGTGCTGAAAGTTTACTTCAATACTAACGAGGATATTATCTGGCAGGAAATGGCTCTTTATAAAGTACCTACCGATATTATTGCAGAAAAGGCAAGTGTGGAACGCTTACTTCGTGAAAACGGTGCCAGAGCAGTTGTAATACGCAAAGATTACACAGTATTTGAAACTACCGGTCATCGGGAGGAAACCGATGCGCTCATCAAAATCCTTCAACCATTCGGACTCATTGAATTTGTTCGAAGCGCACGTGTAGCCATTATTAAAAATAGTGATGGCTTTAACCGCAAATTGCGTGAGTTTGAAAAAGCAGAACCGGGCGACGAGGTCGTTGAAAATTAATACCTGAATAAAGGTCAGCGCATATTTACTATGTAGGCTCAAAAAAACGACGATAACAAAAAAAGATTATTAAATAAAAAACAAAAAGTAAAAACAAAACAATATGGCAAAAATCAATTTCGGTGGAGTTACAGAAGATGTAGTAACCCGCGAAGAATTCCCCTTAGACAAGGCTCGTGAAATTCTGAAGGATGAAACTATAGCAATTATCGGTTATGGTGTACAAGGTCCGGGACAAGCATTAAATTTGCGTGACAATGGTATCAGAGTGATTATTGGACAGCGTAAAGACTCCAAAACCTGGGATAAAGCCATTGCTGATGGATGGGTTCCAGGCGAAACTTTGTTTGAAATTGAAGAAGCCGCTGAAAAAGGTACTATCATCCAATATCTTTTATCAGATGCAGGACAGATTGCGCTTTGGCCAACAATCAAAAAATACCTTACACCAGGAAAAGCACTTTATTTTTCCCATGGTTTTGGAATCACTTACAAAGAACAAACAGGGATTATCCCTCCCGCGGATGTGGATGTAATCCTGGTTGCACCGAAAGGATCAGGTACCTCATTGCGCCGCCTCTTTTTAGCTGGTAAGGGTTTGAATTCATCTTTCGCTATTCATCAGGATGCTACAGGTAAAGGCAGAACACGTGCAATTGCACTAGGAATTGGTGTTGGATCAGGATATCTTTTCGAAACTGATTTCCGTAAAGAGGTTTATTCAGATTTAACCGGTGAACGTGGGACTTTGATGGGTGCAATCGCAGGTATATTCGAAGCACAATACAATACCTTACGCAGAAACGGACACTCTCCATCTGAAGCCTTCAATGAAACTGTTGAAGAACTTACACAAAGTCTGATGCCACTGGTAGCAGAAAATGGAATGGACTGGATGTACGCTAATTGCTCAACAACTGCACAGCGTGGAGCATTAGACTGGAAAGGACGTTTTCGTGATGCAACCCAACCTGTATTTGATGAATTGTATGAGAGTGTTGCATCAGGAAAAGAAGCAGAACGCACTATCAAATTAAATAGTCAGCCTGACTACCGTGTAAAACTGGAAGCAGAACTAAAAACATTACATGATAGCGAAATCTGGCAGGCAGGACAGGCAGTGAGAAGTTTACGACCTGAAAATCAACCTGAGAAGTAATAAGTGATAGGTACTGAGTTGTAGGTTATAAGAAAACAGCCACCACGCAAAAACTTAAAACTTACAACTTACAACCTACATCTTCCATGGCGCAGACCCTGTTTGATAAAATTTGGAACAATCATTTTATCAGTAAGAATGCCGGATTTCCGGACACTCTGTATATTGATGTACATCTTATCAACAGGATCACTATTTCCGAAGATATCAGGCCAGGGAATTACGGGATTGACCTTTCAAGAATAATTCATTCTAAACCGATGAGTCAAAGATCAGAATTGATTGGTCATGATGTTGCAGCTATAATTGCAGGCCATAACGACACTGATTATTTGTTAAACCATACAGAAAGAATTAAAGAATGCGAAAGTTCTAAATTTTATAGAATATTCAATGGGGCTTAAATCTTATCAATAAAGATCAGAGCCGCTGAAAGCAGGCAAAAAATGGAGCAAAATGCTCTGCCAAAGATTAAAATATGTTACACGACCCAAACCGCATCTATATTTTCGATACCACCTTAAGGGATGGAGAACAGGTACCCGGATGTCAGTTATCAACTTTTGAAAAAATCGAAATAGGCCAAGCCCTTGAAAAACTTGGGGTAGATATCATCGAAGCCGGCTTTCCTATTTCAAGTCCTGGTGATTTTCAAAGTGTGGTTGAACTCTCAAAGGCCGTTCGTGAACCTATAATTTGTGCCCTGACCCGTGCCAATAAAGGAGATATTGATGCTGCAGCGGAAGCTTTAAAGTTTGCTAAGCGACCGAGGATTCATACAGGAATTGGCGCATCGGATAACCATATTAAATATAAATTCAATAGCAGCAGAGAGGCTGTACTCGAACGTGCAATTGAGGCTGTAAAATACGCCAAAAGCTTTGTAGAAGATATAGAGTTTTATGCAGAGGATGCCGGAAGAGCAGATAATGTATTTCTGGCTCAAATGGTCGAAGCTGTTATTGCTGCCGGAGCCACAGTTGTAAATATTCCGGATACAAACGGGTATTGCCTTCCGGAACAGTACGGTGAAAAAATTCACTTCCTGAAAGAGAATGTAAAAAACATTGATCAGGCGATCATTTCAGTTCATTGTCATAATGACCTGGGTCTGGCAACTGCCAACAGCATTGCAGGCATTCAGAACGGAGCCCGGCAGGTCGAGTGTACAATCAATGGGATCGGTGAACGTGCCGGCAATACTGCTTTGGAGGAAATTGTAATGATTCTAAAGACTCATAAAAATCTTCATTTTACCCATCAGGTAAATAGCAAGCATTTGTATGAACTTAGTGGAATGGTAAGCAGAATGATGCGTATGCCTGTTCAACCGAATAAAGCCATAGTTGGTAAGAATGCATTTGCGCATAGTTCAGGAATTCATCAGGACGGTGTATTAAAACATCGTGAGACCTATGAAATTATCAATCCGGAAGATGTGGGCATAGATCAGTCTGAGATCATACTCACTGCACGCAGTGGAAGGCATGCATTAAACCATCATTTAGAACGCTTAGGTTATACCATCGAACGTATTGATCTTGATCAGGTTTATGATAGATTCCTGACCTTGGCTGATGGTAAAAAAGAAATCAGGGATGATGATATTCTCCTGCTAATGGGCGATAAGGCTGAGTCTAATTATAAAGACGGTCTTTCAATTAAGAGTTTGCGGGTGAGCTGTGGTGATCAGGCAAGTCCGGAAGCAACTATTAATTTATTTTACAAAGGTGCTGCGCATGAAGCTACTTCTGCAGGAAACGGACCGGTAGATGCCACGATCAAAGCAATTGAAAAAATTATAGGCAGAAGCTTTAATATCAAGGAGTTTAACATCCATGCAATACACAGTGGCAGTGATGATGTGAGTAAAGTGGACATGCTTGTAATAAACGAAGGTAAATCCTACAAGGGTTATGGTTTTAGCTCAGATATTGTTCGCGCCTCTGCAAATGCTTATCTGGATGCACTGAATAAGTTTGTATAGAATTTGCAAGTGTTAGGTTATAGATTGTAAGTAATAAGTTGTAAGTAATAAGTTATAAGTTGTAAGTTGTAAATAATAAGTTTAAAAGGGTTAATGTCTAAATACTAAATACTAAGTACTGGGTACTAAATACTAAAATATATGAGCAATACATTGTTTGATAAAGTGTGGGATTCTCACGTGGTTCGTAAGATTGAAGGCGGGCCTGATGTGTTATTTATTGACCGTCACATGGTTCATGAAGTTACAAGTCCGGTGGCCTTTCTTGGCCTGAAAACCAGAGGACTTAAGGTATTGTATCCCGAGCGTACATTTGCTACTGCAGATCACAATACCCCAACTATCAATCAGCATTTACCGGTGGCAGATCCTCTTTCAGCCAATCAGTTGAAAGCACTTGAATCTAACTCAAAAGAGCATGGTATCAGTTACTGGGGTTTAGGTCATCAGAAAAATGGTATCGTTCATGTTGTTGGTCCTGAGTATGGCATCACGCAACCTGGAGCAACCATTGTCTGCGGTGATTCACATACTTCAACTCATGGTGCATTCGGCGCAATCGCTTTTGGTATAGGAACTTCTGAAGTTGAAATGGTTCTGACTACTCAGTGTATCATGCAGCCAAAGCCAATGAAAATGAGAATCAATATCAATGGCAAATTGGGAAAAGGGGTCACACCAAAAGATGTTGCCTTATTTATCATCTCACAATTGAGTACATCGGGAGCTACTGGTTATTTTGTAGAATATGCAGGCGATGTTTTCGAAAACATGAGTATGGAAGGCCGAATGACAGTGTGTAACCTGAGTATTGAAATGGGTGCAAGAGGTGGGATGATCGCACCTGATGAAACTACAATCAATTATGTGAAAGGCCGTGAATTCAGTCCGAAAGGCGAAGCATGGGACAGAGCACTTGCTTATTACAAGAGTCTGAAGACCGATGCTGATGCAGTTTTTGATAAGGAATATACATTTGATGGTTCTAACATTGAACCGATGATCACCTATGGCACTAATCCAGGAATGGGTATGGGCATTTCGAATGCAATTCCTAAAGCAGGAGAAGTTGAAGGCGGGGCAGCAACATTTGCCAAATCATTAAACTACATGGGTTTCCAGGAAGGCGAAGCAATGATGGGCAAACCGGTTGATTATGTATTCATTGGCAGTTGTACCAATGGCAGAATTGAAGATTTCAGAGCTTTTGCATCTATAGTGAAAGGAAGAAAGAAAGCAGATAATGTGACTGCCTGGCTTGTTCCCGGATCACACATTGTTGAAAAACAAATTCAGGAAGAAGGATTATTAGACATCTTTCAGGAAGCTGGATTTACTTTAAGACAGCCGGGTTGTTCTGCATGTTTGGCAATGAACGATGATAAAATCCCGGCAGGAAAATATGCTGTAAGTACTTCAAACAGAAACTTTGAAGGCCGTCAAGGGCCCGGTTCCAGAACTATGCTGGCAAGTCCGCTGGTAGCAGCCGCTGCAGCAGTAACCGGAGTAGTTACTGATCCTAGAACATTAATTCAATAACCGGCGAAATTTCGCATAAAGACATAAAAATGGCATACGATAAATTTAACATATTAAGAAGTTCTGCAGTTCCACTTTCAATTGAGAATGTGGATACAGATCAGATCATTCCAGCCCGTTTTTTGAAAGCAACTGAACGTGTGGGTTTTGGAGACAACCTTTTCCGCGACTGGAGATATAACTCAGACAACAGTCCAAAATCAGAATTTGTACTTAATAATCAATTATACAGTGGTAAAATTCTGGTTGGAGGGAAGAACTTTGGCTCCGGCTCATCGAGGGAACATGCTGCATGGGCAATTTATGATTACGGATTCCGATGTGTAGTCTCCAGTTTTTTTGCAGATATTTTTAAAGGAAATTGCCTGAATATCGGAGTTCTACCAGTTCAGGTTAGTCCTGAGTTTGCTGATAAAATTTTCTTGGCCATTGAGGCAGATCCAAAAACAGAAATTGAAATCAACTTGCCAGAGCAAACTATTACCCTACTTTCTTCCAGAGAAAAGGAATCATTTGATATAAGCTCTTACAAAAAAAGTAATATGATCAATGGCTTTGATGACATAGATTACCTGGTTAACATCAAGCCGGAAATACAACAGTTCGCCTCTAATCTTCCGATATAAACATAACCATGCTAATGGGAAAGAAGAAAATTGAAATTATGGATACAACACTTCGTGATGGTGAACAAACCTCAGGAGTGTCGTTTTCTCTTTCAGAAAAACTTACTATTACTCAGCTCCTCTTACAAGAACTTAAGGTAGACCGGGTCGAAGTAGCATCTGCAAGGGTGTCGGAGGGTGAGTTTACATCAGTCAAGGCCATAATGGATTGGGCCAACAAGCATGGTCATACTGAAAAGATTGAGGTACTTTCATTTGTAGATCAGGGAGTTTCAATTGAATGGATGTCAAAAGCCGGAGTTAAAGTGCAAAACCTTTTGACAAAAGGATCTTTAAATCATTTAAAGCATCAATTAAAAAAAACACCCGAACAGCATTTTGCTGAAATTTCTGACATTTTTATACTGGCCTCCAAACACGGTATTTCAAGTAATGTTTATCTGGAAGACTGGAGCAATGGAATGCGTAACTCTCCGGAATATGTCTTTCAATATCTTGATTTTCTTTCAGAGCAACCTATAAAAAGGGTGCTAATACCCGATACCCTTGGCGTACTGACCCCATCTGAAACTTTTAAATATATCTCAGCGATAAAATCAAGATATCCGAAAATTCATTTCGATTTTCATGCGCACAACGATTATGACCTTGCAAACGCTAATATTCTTGAGGCTATAAAAGCGGGTGCCGACGGCTTACATCTAACAGTGAATGGTATGGGCGAACGTGCTGGAAATGCTTCCATGGCCAGTGCAGTTGCTGCGATCAATGATTTTATGCCTGAAGTAGAGATCAATATTAATGAGGAAGCCATTTACAGAGTAAGTAAACTGGTAGAAACATTTTCAGGAATCAGGATCCCTTCCAACAAGCCAATTGTTGGTGATAACGTGTTTACACAAACCGCAGGTATTCATGCCGATGGAGATAGTAAAAACAATCTATATTTCAATGATCTGCTTCCAGAACGTTTTGGAAGAAAGCGTACCTATGCCTTAGGAAAAACATCCGGCAAGGCAAATATTGAAAAAAATCTGCAGGAGCTTGGACTGAAACTAAGTGATGAGGATCTAAAAAAAGTAACCCAGAGAGTTATCGAGTTGGGAGATTTGAAAGAAACAGTAACTAAGGAAGATCTGCCCTATATTATTTCTGATGTATTAAATAGTCCTTCAACTACCGATAAGGTGATTGTTGATTCTTATGTTCTGACTCATTCAAAAGGATTGAGACCCTCAGCGACGATTTCTGTGCGCTTTGACGGTGAATTATTTGAGGAAAATGCTCAGGGCGATGGACAATTTGATGCATTCATGAAAGCATTAGCTAAAGTATATGATAAAAGGAAGGCTTGTTTACCTAATTTGATCGACTATGCAGTAAGAATTGCACCGGGCAGCAATTCTGATGCACTATGCGAAACAATTATTACCTGGGAAACTCCAACCAAAAAATTCATTACCAGGGGACTTGATTCAGACCAAACCGTTTGCGCCATCAAAGCAACACAGAAAATGCTTAATATAATTTAGGTGGTTAGGTGGTTGGTTGTAAGCAAATTGGTACTAACCTATCACTTATCATCAAGTAAAAATTTTTCATACTTATAACTCACAACTTATTACTTACAACTTACAACTCAAAAAATGAAATTAAATATCGCCCTTTTAGCCGGAGACGGTATCGGACCTGAAGTAATTGATCAGGCTGTAAAAGTATGTAACGCCATTGCAAAGAAATTCAATCATGAGATCAACTGGACATCAGCATTAACAGGAGCATGTGCAATTGATGCTGTAGGCGAACCATACCCTGATTCTACTCATGAAGTATGCATGGCTGCTGATGCAGTCTTATTTGGTGCAATCGGCGATCCGAAATATGATAATGACCCGAAAGCTCCTGTACGTCCGGAGCAGGGCTTACTGAAAATGCGTAAAAAACTCGGTCTGTTTGCAAACGTTCGCCCAACTTTTACCTTCCCTTCATTAATAGATAATTCTCCGTTAAAGAGAGAACGAATAGAAGGCACCGACCTGATTATTCTACGTGAATTGACCGGTGGTATTTATTTTGGGGAGCGTGGAAGAAAAGATAATGGTAATACCGCATTCGATACCTGTACTTATACCCGGGATGAGATCATCCGACTGGCTAAACTGGGATTTGAAATGGCCATGAAACGATCTAAAAAATTGTGCTGTGTAGATAAAGCTAATGTGCTTGAAAGTTCACGTTTATGGCGCGAAACGGTACAGGATATGGAAAAAGATTACCCTGAAGTCACAGTAAGTTATGAGTTTGTAGACGCGGTAGCCATGCGCCTTGTGCAATGGCCAAGTTCTTATGATGTTATGATCACTGAAAATCTTTTCGGTGATATTTTAACCGATGAGGCATCGGTTATTTCAGGATCAATGGGATTAATGCCATCAGCATCGATCGGACTGCATACATCCTTGTTCGAGCCTATTCACGGATCCTACCCTCAGGCTGCCGGAAAAGATATAGCAAATCCTTTAGCGACTGTACTTTCAGCTGCAATGATGTTTGAGGATGCATTCGGATTAAAAGAGGAAGCAAAACTGATCAGGGATGTTGTAAATAAATCACTGGCAGAAGGAATAGTTACTGAGGATATTGCGGGTAAAAATAAAGCATACAAAACTACAGAGGTTGGCGATTGGTTGGCAAAGAATATTTAACATAGTAGGCTGACAGGTTTTGGAACCCTGTCAGCCTTTCACTAAAATAATAGTGACAAAAAAATCCTACAATCCTCTAATCCTAATCAAATTCCAGATAACGCCCTATCTGGACCTGAACCCTGTCCCCTTTCACATAGCTCCCCGGTTTCTGATTAAACGCGATCAGTTCAATCCGATTCCTTTCCAGTAAAAGATCTTCATAAAACCCCTTAAAAAATATTTCCTTCACAACATAGCTTTTACTGCTCCAACCACTTTTGAGTTGTACCCATTCGGGATAAATCATGATCGTATTCATTTTAGTCCTTATCCCCAGTACGTTTGCCTCTTCAGCAGGTATTACAAAGGCATTTCCCAAAAGTTTAGCAGTATAAATATGTGAAGGATTATTATAAATATTTTGAGGGCTCCCCGATTCAATAAGCTTACCCTCTTTCAAAATGACCATTTTATTGGCGAGTGTAAGTCCATCTAAAGGATCATGTGAAACCAAAACAATGGTGATACCTAAGTGTTCGCACAAATGTTTCAGATCAGTACGAAACTGCGCTTTTAACAAAGCATCCAACTGACTGAATGGTTCATCCAATAGCAGCACTTCTGGTTCAGTAATAATTGCTCTGGCAAGGGCTACACGCTGTTGTTCTCCACCACTGAGTTCCACAATTTTTTTTTTGGCGAGATGATCAATGCGCAGAAGCTTCATCATATCAGCAGCCTTTTGCTTTTTAGCTTTCAGATCCTCATTGGAAAGCATGCTCTCAATATTTTCATATACCCTGGCATAACTATTCAGATTAAAATCCTGACTCAGCATTTTCATTGAATCGTGTCCGGGAATTAATTTTTCATGCGGACCTTCAAGATGCCGACCTTTAAAAAATACCTCACCCGAATCCGGCGCCAAAAGTCCATAGATAAGTTTAAGTAACGTACTTTTGCCACTTCCGCTTTCGCCTACAATGGAAAGAAAATCCCCTTTCTCTATCGAAAGATTTATTTCACTGACACCTGCGAAACTATTTTCGATATAGTTAAGACTTACATTTTCAAGGGAAATAAGAATAGTTGACATGGATTCAAATATATGAAAAAACTCCGCCTGTTCTTTTAAAACAAAGGCGGAGCCATACATTCAATGCTTATTTTAAAATCCAAACATCAATCCGAAAGAAAGATTTCTAAAGTCCGCCGGACCCTGACCTTCAGCAAAAACATCATTTCCGTAATACTTTACATATACTCCCATTCCACCATATCCAACCCGTGCAAAGGCTCCATAACGAAAAGGATTAAAATTATAGTCATCTTTGAATTTATCCTTACCATTTGCATCGCTGACCTGTTTCACCTTTCCATTTAGAAGGAAACCTATTTCAGGACCAATTACAAAATTCAATTTATCACCTTTCTTATCATCATTGGTGCGGAATTGAAAGGATAGAGGTATACGCAAATACCGACTTGAGAATCGATTTTTCTTGTAATCTACGGCATCAGTATTATATGTTAAGCTAGACTTATCTTTTTGAAAAGTAATGTTTTGCTTCAAACGCATGTGATTCCAGTCGAGCCCTGCACTTGCATACATTTTAAAATGATCAGTAAAACGATACCCCATCTGGAAGAAATCAAAGCCAAAATTGCTACTTCTCCAGGTCTCACGTTCCAGGAAAGCATTAGCAGCCGAAAGAGTATAACTGCCTTTATCTGTATAAGTGCTCAAACCGAGATCAAAACGGGCAACTATGAACCTAAAAGTGACTTTTGAGACTGGTTTTGACTCTTTTTCATCAGCGTTATTATCAAGACCATTACCAAATTTGATGGATATAGACCTACTTTTATTTTTCAGAGTATCCCCCAAGGTGACAGTCAATAATGTATCCTTAGAACTTTGTGCATACCCAGCTGCCGTAAACATAAATAAGAGGCAGTAAACTAATATTCTTTTCATCTTTACTAATAATTATGGTTAATCTAT
>CAMBFY010000020.1 GCA_945865415.1 Sphingobacterium thalpophilum | reverse complement strand
TACCCAAAATGATCGAAGAAATTGCTTCTTCATTTTCAATATTTCCGGTACCTTTATAATAATAGGCCATCGAACCTAACTGGTGTTTTACTACCAGTTTATCCAGGGCAACTGAGGTAATCGCAGCTTTCTCAAGTTCATCTATCGGGCAATCAGATTGTATATCAAAGGTCTCATTGAAAAGCTTCAGTCGATCATTTAACTCTTCCTTACTCACCTCTTTTCTCATGCTTGCCAGTTCTTCTACCTCGATTAGTTCAATATGACCTCCAAAGTGAGCATATTGCTGGGTGAGATCTGTATAGATATCCAGCATGCCGCTGTAATAATGGCCCATACATCCCAAACGATTGTAAGCCATGATGTTAGCTACTTTAGCAGCCTGGACCCACTCAGTTATCTCATTCCAGCATAATTCATCATCGTGCAGCATTCCCGTGATTTGGTGAAATTTAACGCCAACTCTGTTAAAGACATTCGCGATTTCAGGTACAGGACATGCCGAACAATAGGAGAGCCATTCACCGGTCATTTTGGTTCGGTCGCTCATCGCATTGAAGGAAGCATAATCAATTGAGGCCTCCGGTGCCAGATTTAGAATTATGACAGGAACCTTTGCCCGCTGTACGACCGGTAACACAGTTGATGACAGAGCATAAGTAGTGACATATAGAAATATTAGATCTACATCCTCAGTTTTAAATAGCTTCCCTGCCTTGAAGGCTTTATCAGGATTATCTACCAGTCCGGCATTAATTACTGAAGGATAAATATCTGACAGTTTTTGCTCGACTGTATTTAAATAGCCTTCCAGACGTTCTTTCAAACCTTCAAACTGTGGCCAGTAGGTATCCAGTCCGATGCCGAAAAGGCCAATTTTCAAGCTTGATTGATTTCCTGAAACATTGTTCAATTTGTTCATGAATAGTTTATTAATCGGTACTTAAAGATGCGATAGAAAAGTCCAATTTCGGATTTTAATTGGTCAATTCAGGATTAACCCATAATTTTTAAATCCCCTTAAAAACAAAAGGCCCACAGATTATTTCTGCAGGCCTTGTCTTTGTTCCTTAATCTTTGTTCCTTCTTCCTATTTAGAAAGGTACATCGATTTCTCCTTATAAAGATGTCTGAAATATGGATCTTCCAGATCACGTATAAACCGGATTGATTCTCCTGTTGATTTCATTTCAGGACCCAGTTCTTTTTTGACCTCAGGGAATTTATCGAAAGAGAAAACCGGTTCCTTGATTGCATAACCGATGAGCTTACGCTCGATCTTAAAATCTTTGAGTTTATTAGTACCAAGCATAATCTTTGTGGCAATATTGATGTATGGAACATCGTAAGCTTTGGCAATAAATGGAACAGTTCTGGAGGCTCTTGGGTTGGCTTCAATCACATATACCTTTTCATCCTTTATAGCAAACTGAATATTCAATAAACCCCTTACATTTAATGCTTTCGCGATCCTTCTGGTGTACTCTTCCATTAAATCCCTGACCTTTTTGGAGAGGTTAAATGGAGGCAAAACAGCGTAAGAATCGCCTGAGTGAATTCCTGCAGGCTCAATATGTTCCATCATTCCAATAATATGGCAATCATCACCATCTGAAATAGAATCAGATTCAGCTTCCTCTGCTCGGTCCAGGAAATGATCGATCAGTACGCGGTTTCCAGGAAGGTTTCTCAGTAATTTAACAACTGCTTTTTCAAGGTCTTCATCATTGATCACAATGCTCATGCCTTGACCGCCTAATACATAACTTGGACGGACCAGGACTGGGTAACCAACTTTATGAGCTACTTCAATGGCTTCCTCAGCACTTTCGGCAACTCCATACAAAGGATAAGGAATATCCATTTCTTTCAAAAGGTCTGAGAATCGCCCACGGTCTTCAGCGATGTCCATGCTGTCAAAAGAGGAACCGATGATTTTTATACCTTTTTCATGCAGCTTTTGAGCCATTTTTAAAGCAGTTTGTCCGCCAAGCTGAACGATTACACCCTCAGGTTTTTCAAGTTCAATAATTTCCCGTACATGTTCCCAGAATACCGGCTCGAAATACAACTTATTGGCCATGTTGAAATCAGTGGAAACCGTTTCAGGATTACAATTAATCATGATTGCTTCAAAACCGGTTTCTTTTGCTGCCAATAATCCATGAACACAGGAATAGTCAAATTCTATACCCTGACCTATACGGTTTGGACCTGAACCAAGGACGATAATCTTTTTCTTGTCGCTGACTATAGACTCATTCTCATCCTCAAAAGTGGAGTAATAATATGGAGTTTGAGCCGGGAATTCTGCCGCACAGGTATCAACCATTTTGTAAACACGGTTAATTCCCAGTTCCTTTCTTCGATCATACACTTCATCTTCAGTTACATTTCCCAATAGCCATGCAATTTGAGCATCGGCATAACCTTTTTGTTTTAAGGTTCTGAAGAAATCTGCAGGGATATTATTTAATGAATAGCGTTTAAGCTCAGCTTCTAGACTAACAAGTTCAAGGATCTGTACCAAGAACCATTTATCAATATGGGTAATTTTGCGGATGGATTCCAGCGGAACTCCCAGACTCATGGCATCCTTAACATGGAATAATCGATCCCAGCTTGGGTGCTCCAGACTGTGCATGATTTCTTCCAGGTTGCGGCTTTGTCTGCCATCAGCACCTAATCCTAAACGATTTGTTTCCAAACTCTGGCAGGCTTTCTGAAGTGCTTCGATAAAGGTGCGTCCAATGGCCATCACTTCTCCAACAGATTTCATCTGTAGTCCAAGTTCTGTGTTTGCGCCTTTAAACTTGTCGAAGTTCCAGCGAGGTATTTTAACGATCACATAATCGAGGGTTGGCTCAAAGTATGCGGAAGTAGTTTTTGTGATTTGATTTTCAATTTCATCAAGATTATAGCCGATAGCTAGTTTTGAGGCGATCTTTGCAATTGGGTATCCGGTTGCTTTTGATGCCAGTGCTGATGAACGAGAAACTCTTGGATTAATCTCTATGGCAATGATGTCTTCCGTAACCGGGTCGACCGAAAACTGAACGTTACAGCCGCCGGCAAAATTACCAATTGACCGCATCATGTGAATTGCCTGATTACGCATATCCTGATAACAACGATCACTGAGAGTCATTGCAGGAGCAACGGTAATTGAATCACCTGTATGAATACCCATAGGGTCGAAATTTTCAATCACACAGATAATGATCACATTATCATTTCCGTCTCTTAATAATTCAAGCTCATATTCTTTCCATCCTAAAACTGCTTTTTCTACAAGAACCTCATGTGTAGGGGAAGCTTGGAGACCACGGCTTAATGCCTGATCGAAATCTTCTTTTTTATGAACAAAGCCTCCACCTGAACCACCTAGCGTATAGGAAGGGCGGATTACTAGCGGATAACCGATTAGTTGTGCAGCTTCCTTCCCCTCAAGGAAGGAATTGGCAATTTTTGATGGGGCAACCCCAACTCCAATTTCGACCATCAGCTTACGAAACTCTTCCCGATTCTCTGTTTTTTCAATAGCATCAATATCAACACCAATTATTCTTACACCATATTTTTCCCAGATTCCTCTTTCTTCAGCCTCTTTACACAAATTAAGAGCTGTTTGTCCACCCATTGTTGGCAGCACAGCATCAATCTTCTGTTCCTTAAGTATTTGTTCGATACTTTCACAGTTTAAAGGAAGAAGATAAACATGATCTGCAATAACCTTGTCCGTCATGATAGTGGCAGGGTTAGAGTTAATGATAGAAACCTTAATTCCTTCGTCTTTTAATGAAAGTGCAGCCTGAGATCCGGCATAATCAAATTCGCAAGCCTGACCGATAATAATTGGTCCTGAACCGATGATCAGGATTGATTGAATGGAGGTGTCTAATGGCATAATTCTTCTAAAGGACTAATTTTTAATTAACAAAAGAGGAGATAACTATGCTGCGAAGAACAAAAATCCCGATTGTTTTGTCGGGATGCAAAGTTATGTAATATTATGCATTTTTTGGCTGTTGCTGCACGCATTATTTTATTTAATAGAAAAGAACCCTGAAACAGGTATTTTAAAAAAGTTTAATAACTGAGCTTTTTGAACTAATTAAAAATTACTGCGAGTATTCCAGTATTGGAACAGGTTTTGTATGTAAGTATATATACTTTTAACATAAATTTATCAATCATTGTTTGCCAGAATAAGTAATCTTTTAAAAACATCAAATTATGAAAAGATCAATCATTGCCTTTGTCGTAAGTGCCTCAATATTAAGTGGATGTTCAGCTTTTCAATCTATAGTTCGTTCAACATTTCCATATACTGCCACTTTAAGTGTTCCGGCATCAAGTAGCACTGATGTCGTACAATCGGTTACAGCCCAGGCAAGCAGTTTTGATCAGATTTTTACAGGGCAGGGTTCAAACACAAATGCTATAACAGACGTACGTTTATCCTCAGTAAAACTTGATGCCAACTATCCTTCAGGTCAAAGTTTTGTGGACTTTAAATCGATAAAAATCTATATTTCTCGTGGAGATAGTTCCCAGGAACAATTGATTGCCACCCGTGATAATATAGCATCAACTGTTGCAAATAGTATAATGCTTGATGCCGATACTACAATTCTTCTTGATGATTATATCAAAGAATCCACTGTTCGCATCAGAATGGAATATGTTAAACGTGAAGCAAGCAATGCAGACGTAACGGTTAAAGTAAGCCTGGGCTTTGATGCTGCACCAAATACCCGCAAGTAAAATTATAAGGAGAAGCCAGATTATTGTCCGGTTGCTCTATATTTGGCCTGATGTATTTAGTTTCTGAACTTACTGATTGGTTTAAAAATCAAAGTCTTCTCGAGATTTCGGGGGTAATCACAGGCATTCTATGTGTTTATCTGGCCGCAAAAAATAGTATCTGGAACTGGCCAATCGCAATCATAAGCGTTCTGATCTATGTATTCATTTTTTTTGAATCCAAATTATATGCCGATACTGGTTTACAGGTATATTTTCTTTTAATGAACTTTTATGGATGGTATTTCTGGAGCCGAAAAGAGATAACTCAAAAAGTTCCTGTTTCTTCGATTAGCTTTAAAGAAATTATTCTGTCAGTATCAGCTGTTATTATTTTTACTGCGGGATTAGGTTATTTCCTTAATATGGGAACCGACGCTTCATTTCCATTTGTAGATAGTTTCTGCACAGCCTGCAGTCTGGTTGCCCAGGTTTTTTTGGCCCGAAAGGTTCTTGAAACCTGGCTGATCTGGATTTTTGTTGATATAATTTACGTTGGTGTATACTTAATTAAGGATTTACATCTTACTGCTGGAATGTATGCTCTGTATATTGTTATTGCAGTCGTTGGCTATCGCGACTGGCATAAGGAATATAAAAATACCCGTTTAGTTTAATGGGACAAGACCAGATTGTTTAACTGATATGAAGAAATCAGACAATTTTAAAAATGGATTGATTAAAATAGCGGTTGTTGGTCCAGAATCTACCGGAAAATCAACTATTTCCCAGCAATTGGCCTTGCATTATGATACGGTTTGGGTACCAGAATATGCCCGACGCTACTGTGAAAAACTGCTTGCTGAATGTACCTGGGAAGATGAAATCAATATGTTCTTGGGTCAGCTGGAGCTTGAAGCGCAAATGGCTTCAAAAGCAAATGGTATTTTGATCTGTGATACAACCTTCATAACAGTAAAGATTTGGAGTGACCATATGTTTGGACGAACTCCGCAAGAAGTACTTGATGAGCTTCCGATACACAAATATGACTTCTATTTACTAATGGATATTGATCTTCCCTGGGAGGAAGATCCGCTTCGTGACTTTCCTCACATGCGTGAACATTTCATGGAAGTGTGGCATAAGGAACTGAAAGCACTTGGTGCAATTTATTCCTTAATTTCTGGAACGGATGAGGAAAGGTTTCGAAATGCAGTTAGCCATATAGACCGTTTTTTATTGAGTAAATGAGCAAATTTACAAATTGTGTCATCCTCAAAAACTAAGTAGTTCAGAATAAATTTCAGGACAGTGTTTCCTGAATTCGATCTACAATAATTTATTCCATTGTGTAAAATTCTTATAAATCATTATATATCTAAAAATTACCTTTCTTTATTACAGGGAGGTTTTTTTGTTTTATTTCTAATAGCTTTTGATTTACATTTGAGGAAAGCAAAAAAAATATGGAATGGTTAGCAAATCCTGAAATCTGGGTATCATTGATTACATTAACTGTATTAGAAATAGTACTTGGAATAGATAATATCATATTTATTTCCATAATGGCCTCTAAATTGCCTGCCAAGAAACAAAACAAGGCCCGCCAGCTTGGTTTAGGCCTTGCTATGATAACCCGTGTTCTTTTACTTCTTTCATTAAGTTGGATCATGACCTTGACTAGTCCGCTATTTAATTTTGGTGAATGGATAGGTTTAAGCGAAGGTGAATTATTTGAGAAGTTTGCTATCTCTGGTCGTGATCTTATTTTGCTCATTGGAGGATTGTTCCTCATCTATAAAAGTACCACAGAAATCCATGATAAGCTTGAAGGTGCTGATCATCAATCAGAAGGTAAGGCGGTTGTAACCTTCTCGGGGGTAATCATTCAGATACTTATTTTAGACATTGTTTTTTCCCTCGATTCTGTGATAACCGCTGTAGGAATGGCTGATCATATCGAAGTAATGATTGCCGCAGTCATAATTGCTGTATTTGTGATGATGCTTTCAGCTGGAGCTATCAGTGATTTTGTAAACAATCATCCGACCGTAAAAATGCTGGCTCTGTCGTTCCTTTTATTAATCGGAGTGTCTCTTTTAGCTGAAGGGTTTGATCAGCATATACCAAAAGGATATATCTACTTTGCAATGGCATTTTCGGTCTTGGTAGAAATGCTTAATTTGAAAATGAACAAGGGTAAGAAGCCTGTTCATCTGAAGAATGTACCTGAAGATTAGTTGATTAAGCGCTAATTACCCTGCAAAGTAAACCTTTTAAATATTCACCTTCAGGGAAAGATGACCTTACAGGGTGGTCCGCAGACTGAGAAAATTGCTGAATAAATTGTACGTTTTTCCCTGCATCAAGTGCCGCCCAGGCAATAATTTGTTTGAACATGCTAATATCAACTGCTCCTGAGCAAGAAAATGTTGCCAATAGACCACCTTCATTCAGTAAAAGCATGGCCATTCGATTAAGATCTTTGTAGGCTCTGGAGGCCTTGGTTAAGGCCGACCTTGATGGTGCATACTTAGGCGGATCGAGAATGATGAGATCAAATTTTTCATTTTCTTCCCTGAACACTCTTAATTGCTTATTTACATCAGATTGTATTTGCCGATGTGGGGTATTCTGTAAATTATTGACTTCAATATTTCTTTTGAGCGTTTCTAGGGCAAGCGCCGAACTGTCTACACTTATTACCTCTGATGCATCATTATTCATAGCATTCAGACTAAAACCTCCTGAATAGGAAAAGCAATCCAATACTTTTCTTCCTTTAGCATACTCTGAAACCCATTTACGGTTATCACGCTGGTCACAATAAAAGCCTGATTTCTGTCCCTCAGCAATGTTGACCTGGTAAACTATGCCATTTTCTTTAACATCTACAAATTCAGGGGGTTCTGATCCGAGTAAAACTCCCCCGGAGGAAGCTTCCATTCCCTCATGAGCTCTGGCTGAAGCATCACTTCTGTCAAAAATGCCTTTGGGTTTTAATAGAATCTGCAATTCATCAAGCACTAAAGGTTTAATGCGCTCTACCCCTGATGTTAATATTTGTACAGAAAGGAAATCTGCATAGCGGTCTACAATTAAGCCAGGCAGGTAATCCGCTTCACTGAAAATTAAGCGATAGGTATTTGTTCTGTTAGAATGTAATTCTAATCGGTGTTTTACGGCAATTCTGATTTTCTTTCTCCACCATTCCTCGTTAATTTCAGTTTCTAAGTCCCATTCAAGTAGCCGAACTGCAACCCGTGATTGCATATTGAAAAAACCATAGGCAAGGAATTCATTATTGCTGTCATTAACAAGGATAATATCGCCATTTTGAGGCTTCCCTTTAATGTGATCAATTGCACCAGAAAATACCCATGGGTGTAATTGTCTGACAGCTTTTTCCTTACCTTTTTTTAATCTTACGGAATCCATATTGCAAACTTACATTATCTCATTCATTAACTCATCCTGGTCTTAATTATGGGCTTGCCATCGTTACCGTCAATGCGAACACAACAATAATGTTTTCTTCTTAATTTGTACTTGTTGTTGTGGAGAAATCTGTTCATGCGGAGCTTGCTTTTTGTCATGAGATTTCTCTTCGCGTTTTAACTATTTTTAACGGTTACAATTCAGTCCGCTCATCGAAATGACGGATTAACGCATGGATATAAATCCTTTTGAATAATGCCACGTTCAACTTACCTTTGGATATGGAGGAAATAAACTGGAACGATTTTGAGAAGGTTGCATTGAGGGTAGGTACAATTCTTGAGGTGCTTGATTTTCCGGAGGCAAAAAAGTCGGCATACAAAATAAAGGTCGATTTCGGGGATCTGGGTTTGAAATGGAGCAGTGCTCAAATTACCAGACATTATTCAAAATCTGAATTAATAGGCAGGCAGATTATAGGTGTTTTGAATTTCCCCAAAAAGCAAATTGCTAATTTTCACTCCGAGTTTTTGTTGACAGGTTTTGCAGATACTGATGGCTATATTGTTCTTGCATCAGTAGAGCGCCCGGTTCCCAATGGTTCAAAATTAATATGAGATACGTGAGTTTTACAGATAAGCCTGAACAAAGCCAGGATCATTTTTTTATGGCAGAAGCTTTGAAGGAGGCACGTAAGGCGCTCTCTCTTGATGAAGTTCCTATCGGAGCGGTTATTGTTCATAGCGGTAAAATAATAGGCAGAGGACATAACCTTACTGAACAATTGAATGATGTGACAGCTCATGCAGAAATGCAGGCTTTTACAGCTGCAGCTAATTACACCGGTGGAAAATATTTAAATGACTGTACACTTTATGTGACCATTGAGCCTTGTGTGATGTGTGCTGGTGCGGCACACTGGACTCAGATTGGCCGAATAGTTTATGGAGCCGCTGATGAAAAGAGAGGGTTTTCACAATTCAGTGATCAAATACTCCATCCTAAAACAGAATTAAATTCAGGACTAATGGCTGAGGATGCGGCTCGGCTTATGAAGGAGTTCTTTATTTCGAGGAGAAAATAAACATAACAAAAAATTGAGCTATTTCTAATAATTCGGTCTTATATTTGCTTAAGAATAATATCATTAACTTAAGTATAGAAATTATGGCATTTCAATTACCTGCGTTAGCATACGCAACAGACGCTTTAGAACCGCATATTGACAAGATGACTATGGAAATCCACCATGGTAAGCATCATCAGGCATATGTTGACAATGTAAATAAGGCATTGGCTGGTACTGAGGGCGAGAATCATAAAATTGAAGATTTGATGAAGAGTATTTCGAAGTATCCAATGCCTGTTAGAAATAATGGTGGAGGTCACTTCAATCACACACTTTATTGGTCAATAATGTCACCAAACGGTGGTGGTGCTCCTGCCGGAGATTTGGCTAAGGCAATTGATGCTGCATTTGGATCATTCGAGGAATTCAAGAAAAAATTTGCTGAAGCAGGTATGACCCGATTCGGATCTGGATGGTCTTGGCTTTCTATTAGCTCTGACGGAAAATTACAGGTAAGTTCTACTCCAAATCAGGATAATCCGCTGATGGATATTGCTGAAGTAAAAGGTACTCCAATTTTAGGAATGGATGTCTGGGAGCATGCTTATTATCTTAAATATCAAAACAAACGTGCTGATTATGTTGCAGCATTTATGAATGTTGTGAATTGGGACGCTGTTGCTGATCGTTTCGAAAAAGCAAAATAATCTCATCTGGCATTATAATTGGAATGGTAATGTTTAGCAATATGCATCACCATTTCAATTATAAATAACCATGAAAAACTTATTCTTTATTGTCGTTTTTTTTGCTGTTAGCCTTTTACCGGGTTGTAATCTGATTAGCGGAATTTTTAAAGCTGGTGCATATACCGGAATTTTTGTTTTTATCGTGGTAATCGCTTTGATTGTTCTTTTGATTTCAAAATTCAGAAGTAAAGATTAGTACGACTTAATATCAATAATTTCTTTTTTCTTATTGCTACGCATTCTCTTTGGAATAGCGTCAATAATTTCTTTCTCAAGTATTACTATGAGTTTTCGTTTTAGAAAATTTCTATGTGTGACTAAGCTTATTTCCCGGCTTGGCTCCGGTGATTTAAAATACCTGACCTGATCAAGCTGTTTCATAGAAAAGTCACTTATTGAAAGCTCGGGTAAAAGTGTGATGCCTTTGTTCAGTTCAACCATTCTTTTGAGGGTCTCAACGCTATCAGTATTGTATTCAAGCGGCTTTACCTCTCCTGTTTTCCTCCTGTTACAAATATTTAAAATTTGGTTTCGCATGCAATGACCTTCATTCAAAAGCCAAAGTTCTTCTTGATTGATATCTTTTGCTGAGATGTTTTTTTTAACGATCAGTGGACTCATTTTGGAAAGATATGCCACAAATGACTCGTAAAACAGAGGAGTTTCACAGAGGTTCTTATCTTCAAGTGGAGTCGAAAGAATCCCGCAGTCAAGAAGCCCGTTTTTTAACTCATGAACAATCTGGTCAGTCATATATTCCCAGATTTGTAACTGTACGTCCGGATATTTTGACATAAATGCAGCTATCACTTTGGGCATTAGATAGGGAGCCATAGTTGGGATGATTCCAATTTTAAGCTCACCCGATATAATATTTCTTTGATTACTAATCAGCTCAATTAATTTATGACTTTCCTTAAGAATAATCCTTGCCTGTTCAATTACTTCAGAGCCAATTTCAGTTGGTATTACCGGTTGTTTACTTCTGTCAAAAAGCTTTACTCCAAGTGTTTCTTCCAGTTTTTGAACTTGCATACTCATTGTAGGCTGGGTAACAAAACACTTCTCTGCTGCAATCCCAAAACTTCTGTATGTATCAACCGCAATAATATATTCTAACTGTACTAAGGTCATGTTATAGATTTTAGTTATGTAAATATAAATTTTATAGATTAAAATTATATATAGTATATTGTTTTTTGAAGAAAATATAACCAATTATAAACTGTAAAGAGGATTCAGGTAATATTGTCGGATCCCTTTTTTCATACTTTGATTTAATTATTTTTGAAGACCTAGTTATTTGGAATATTCTATTTGTCTATTTTTGATATTAAATTACCAATGGAAGATCCCAAGTCAACAAGAATAAATAAATACTTAAGTGAAATTGGCTTTTGTTCAAGAAGAGCGGCCGATAAACTTATTGTTGAAAGCCGTGTAACTATCAATGGTTTGGTTCCTGAAATGGGCACCAAAATTTATCCTGATGATGTGATTAGGGTTGACGGTAAAATTGTATCTACCCCTAAAGAAAGCCATATTTATATTGCATTTAATAAGCCAATAGGAATAGTTTGCACTACGGATACTAAAGCTGAAAAAAATAATATTATTGATTATATCAATTATCCCAAGCGTATATTCCCAATTGGGCGTCTGGATAAGGCAAGTGAAGGTTTAATTCTATTGACTAGTGATGGAGATATTGTAAACAAAATACTCAGAGCCAAAAATAATCATGAAAAGGAATACCTGGTTACAGTTAATAAGGAAATAAATGCCGACTTTCTAAAACGAATGAGTAACGGAATTCCAATTCTTGATACTATTACGCGCAAATGTGAAGTCGTTCAGTTAGACAGAAATAGGTTTAAAATTATATTGACTCAGGGTCTTAACAGGCAAATTCGTCGGATGTGTGAATATCTTGACTATAAAGTAGTTAAACTTAAACGGGTAAGAATTATGAATATCAGACTAAATACTCCCATGGGTAAATGGAGGTATTTGACAGATGATGAGCTAATTGAAATAACACACTTAGTTTCAGATTCTGCTAAGACTCATTGTGATTAGAATAAAAATTATCACCTAGTGAGTAAATTGTTTTCCTCATTCGGGAATATAACTATTGGCTTATATTTTCTGGCTTCTTCAGCTTCCATAATGGCATAGGTTATGATTATTAGCACGTCGCCTTTTGCAACCCTTCGCGCTGCTGCACCGTTTAAGATAATATCACCACTGCCTTTTCCCCCCGTAATTGTATAGGTTTCAAAACGCTCTCCGTTATTATTGTTAACTACCTGTACTTTTTCACCCTCTATGATATTTGCAGCATCCATTAATTCTTCATCTATTGTAATGCTGCCCACGTAATTAAGATTTGCATCGGTTACTTTGACTCTATGAATTTTCGATTTTAGTATATGAATTTGCATGAATATAAGTTGAGTATTTAATGGAATTTTAATATATTGAATTCGGTAAACTACATTCGAGGGATGTTAGGAAATATTAAATTTATTGTAAAAGCGAAATATCAGGATGGTTCGTTTATATTTTGCCATCAAATTTTAATTCCCTGAATGTTCTTGGATCAAGTTCACATTCCTCTCTATTGGACGCAATGATAAGGATTATTAACTAAATCTATGAAAACTAAACGTAGAGATTTTCTTAAACTGAGTGGGCTCGCCGGATTAACTTTGGCTGCTGATGGTGTTCTTGGAAGCATGAAATCAGAGTCAAATCAAAGTGCTTTTCAAAGTAGGCTTACTAACTCGATGCTTGAAGGTAACTTAAGAGATTATCAGTCTGATGATCAGATTAAATCCGATTTTGAATTGGCAAAGAATATTTTAAAGCCTACGCCGAAACAATTGGAACGCGGTCTGGAATTGCATAAAAATTCTTTGGTGATTGACTGCTATGGCTTTATGCCCAGGGCTGCATATGACGGACAGCAGGTTAGTGATGCTATTAATTCCAAAGCGTCCATTTTGGAAATTCAGGATATGCAGGAAGATATGTCAATGACCCGATTTGTCTACAATCTGAAAGAACGGCAGGAGTTTGAAAAGGCATGGAAAGCGGCAGGTGTAACTTGTATTATTCAAAATGCCGGGGAAGAAGGAAATGAAATTAAGCGATTGCTCAAACGTTTAGCTCATTTTACTCATGCTACCGATATGATGAGTGAATTTGTAAGTAAGGCTGCTATACCAAAAGATATTATTAAAGCCAAAAAGGAAAATCGGCATGCACTATATTTTTCTGGGAACGGGGTGCCTTTACCTCAGGATTGGATTTCAGTTGAAGATGAATTAAGATATATCAGTGTGTTTTTTCATTTAGGTATCAGAATGATGCACCTTACCTATAATCGCAGAAATGTAATAGGCGATGGCTGTGCAGAGGTGGCAAATGGTGGACTAAGTGATTTTGGCCATGCAGTAGTTAAAGAAATGAATAGGGTTGGTGTGATTGTGGATATTGCACATTCAGGATGGCAAACAAGTCTTGAAGCTGCTCAATTATCAGCTAAACCTATGGTGGCAAGTCATACCACAGTAGCTGCAATTAAAAAACACATTCGTTCCAAGCCAGACAATGTCATTCGCGCAATTGCAGACACCGGTGGATATATCGGAATTTGCTGTATCCCCAGATTTTTAGGAGGCACCGGTGATATTGCTCAAATGATGAAACATATAGATTATGTTGTTAAGAAATTTGGTAGTGAGCACGTAGCAATTGGAACAGATATTTCCTTTACTTCGCAATTTGCTTCGGAGGAAAATAAAAAAATCCCGGTTTATCGGCAGGAAAGAACCCGCTGGGAAGCACTTTGGCCTGCAGATGACTTCAAAGAAACACCCGAGATGATTAAAAGTATGGCCTGGACTAATTGGCCGCTATTTACTGTAGGGATGGTTCAAATGGGGTATTCTGATGATGACATTCAAAAGATTTTATCGGGAAACAGCATGCGTGTTGCAAATGCAGTTCTTTCCTGAAAATTTGGAATCAGAAATTTATCAGAAATTATTTACTGTTTTTAAGCGGATATTTTATGGCCAAAAACAGACTTAAAAATAAGCCCAGCAAAAATAAGCCTCCCATATAACCGAAAACCGCATATTTTTCTTTTGCTACCTCTCTTCCAAGTTCTGGTCCATAAATTGCAGCCAGTAACCAGACAAAAGGATATAGAAACCCACCAATCGCTGTAGCATAGGAAGTCATATTTTTTAATCCTTCAGGCGCTGATAAAAAGGATATAAAAAGCAATACACCCATTACCATTGCTCCTATTCCAGTCGCATGAAAGTGAAATCTTTGATAATATCTCCAATTTTTATCACTCTCTGCTTTCAATACAGCATCTTTTTCAGCAGCATCCTGAATAAGGTTGATCTTTTCATTTTTGCTCAAGCCTTCTTTGATTTTGTCTTTAAAAAAATCTTCGTTAGCTCCGAAAATAATGGAAATAAATACTCCGCAGATGAGTGTGAGTATGGCAATGACAAAGGGAATTCTACTGATCATGGAATATAGTTTTGATAAAGTTAAATAAGCTAACCTGACAATAAACTACATAAACCAAGCCAGAATTTGATTTTAATTTTTAATTAAACAAGAATAGTTTAATTAAAATTAGATTCTTTATTCCACCGTGACTGATTTTGCAAGATTCCTTGGCTGATCCACGTTACAGCCTCTCAATACTGCAATATGGTATGATAAAAGTTGTAAAGGGATTGTAGCAAGTAGAGGAAGAAATATCTCATCAGCATCAGGAATCTCAATGATAAAGTCAGCCATATTCTTAACTATAATGTCACCTTCAGTTACAATTGCTATAACTCTGCCTTTTCTGGCTTTAACTTCCTGGATGTTACTGATTACTTTTTCGTAAGAAGAATTTTTTGTGGCTATAAATACAACCGGCATTTCTTCATCGATCAAAGCAATTGGACCATGTTTCATTTCAGCAGCAGGATAACCTTCGGCATGGATATAAGAGATTTCTTTTAATTTTAACGCACCCTCAAGCGCCACGGGAAATCCACTACCTCTGCCCAGGAATAAAAAATTGCTGGCATTTTTAAATGCTTCTGAAATATTTTTTATGTTCTCATTTGAAAGAAGGCATTTTTCAACCAGCGCAGGAATATTGTCAAGCTCAGTAAGTAAATGAACCATTTTACTCTGCGTGATCTTACCTCTTTGCTGGGCCATATATAAGGCCATTAGGGTAAGTACGGTTACCTGTGCTGTGAATGCTTTTGTAGATGCAACTCCTATTTCAGGCCCGGCATGGGTATAAACACCGGCATGACTCAGACGTGGTATTGAGGCACCTACAACATTACAAATTCCAAAAATAGTTGCTCCTTTGGATTTTGCAAGCTCAATTGCTGCCATTGTATCGGCTGTTTCTCCAGATTGAGAGATTGCAATAACAATATCCTTTTCTGAAATAATTGGATTGCGATACCTGAATTCTGATGCATATTCAACTTCAACGGGTATACGGGAATACTCTTCTATCAGGTACTCTCCAACTAATCCGGCATGCCAGGAAGTTCCACAGGCAACAATTACAATCCGGTCAATGCTTTTTAGTTTTTCTGCATATTCTTTAATACCGCCTAGTTGGACATAACCCTCATCAGGATATATACGACCTCTCATACAGTCTTTAATAGACCTTGGCTGTTCAAAAATCTCTTTGAGCATGAAATGGTCAAAACCCCCTTTTTCAAGCATTTCGAGTTTTAACTCCAGTTCCTGTACATAGGGAATCTGAACGGTATTGTCAATATTCTTTATCAGTAATTCGTCCCGGTTAATAAAAGCAATTTCGTTATCATTCAGGTAAATCACATTTTTAGTATATTCTATGATCGGGGAAGCATCAGAAGCAATAAAATATTCACCACGTCCAACACCCAGAACCATGGGGCTACCCTTGCGTGCTGCAATTAATTCTTCGGGTTTATCTTTATCCATGATCACAATCGCATATGCACCAATCACTTTATCAAGCGCAATTCTGACTGCCTCCCTGATGTCAAGGCCAGTTTGTGTTTGTATATCTTCAATTAAATGGATCAGCACCTCAGTATCTGTATCACTATTAAAAATATGACCCCTTGACAATAATGCTTCTTTCAGGCTGGAGTAGTTTTCTATTATCCCATTGTGGATAATCGCAAGGTTGCCTTCACCAGATGTATGAGGATGTGAATTTCGGTCTGAAGGTTCGCCATGTGTTGCCCAGCGTGTATGGCCCATACCAATAGTTCCATGCAGGTTTTTACCTTCAACTGAAAGCTTGAGATCACTTACTTTCCCGGCTTTTTTATAAATATTCAGATTGCCGTTCATGAGCGCCACTCCGGCACTATCATAGCCTCTATACTCAAGTCTTTGCAGTCCTTTGATAATTATAGGCCAGGCATCCCGATGTCCGATGTAACCAACTATTCCACACATAATTATAATTTAATTGATCTAAACTAACAATTTGCAGGAAGAAAATAAAGAATTGGGGACCCTTAATTTATTTTACTATAAATTATTCTAAGTTTCATCTGATAGCTGACTCCGGATTTTCCGCTGCCAAGAATAGACCCACCTGCTGAATTTCCTGATACTGCAGGACCAACAGAGCGATTGTAATCGGTACTGACTGGCGCAATGTAGGTGTCGTATTGTTTCAGTTTACCTGATAAAATATCCTGAATATAGCTTGTGATTTGAAATCTGTAGTGTTTTTTACTCGAGTCATAAAAACCGCCAAAATCAACATCAGTTAAGGAGAATGCAGGTTCTGTACTGAAATCAGGAATGAATTGTCTTTGACTTGCAATGTCGGTGCGGTACATGATTAGCCTTGAAGCAGGTTTAAATCCATCTGATCTACCAATTACTGAGACAATTAACTCTGCTTTATTGATCGTGATGTTTCCAAGGTTTTTTAATTTCTCAATATGGGGAAAGCGAATCTTTGTGCGAAGCCCTGCTAATCCTTGAACATAAGTAACATCCTGTTGTATGGTACTATTCAAATTTGCAGGTATAGCAGTACCGCTATAGTCATGCTTAAAGTCTGCGATTACAGGCACCGCGTTATTAACAATTGGAAATTTGTGTAAAACTGTATCAGTGAAAGTACCATTTTGGCTTTTGTAATAAACTTCCAGTCTACTTGAGTCAGTAAGATTAAAGAATGCTATCCCCCCTGGACCTGTACTTTGTGCTTTATTAATGGTGAGATAAAATCCTTTGACTACTTTGTTTAGTAGGTCATTGCTACTTAAAGTAGTGGTGCTGGCATTAAGAAAATTAGTTGTAACAAAACTTGAACTGATTGGTATTCGCATTTGTGGAGGTCTTCTTACCACTACATCGGGTTTCCCTGTTACAATTTCAGTGATTCGTACACTATCCTTTATGCTGAATTTAAGTTTTTTACTACCAATTATTTGAGATCCGTGGCTTTGCGGCTGCGTATTATAATATTGAACAGAGGTACTTAGTTGATTATTGAGCTGATGGACATTAACTTGAAAATTTGATGTGCTGTCTCCATAAAACTCTTTAGCATAGAAGAGAACCAATACTGCCGAGTCTAATACAGGGGATGTTCCGAAGCTAAGTCCGGGAGGATCCATTGTTAAAGACATCGCAATATTTGCAGTTGTTTTTCCGAAAATCGGATCAATAAAATGGCCAAGGGGATATTTTGAAAGCGTATTAGTAACCATGGTATCATCCTTTGCTGTAAAGGATACGACAGTTATTGTATCCGTAAAAGTGCCTGTAACTTCTGTTGACGGATCAACATCTAGTCCGATAGAATCCGTGTTCTGGCAACTACTTAAAATAAAAAGACTTATCAACAAGGTTAATAAGTCTAGTTTGTATAATTTCATCCGTGTTACATTAAAATTTAAAAGCTTGCAGACTTCTTTACAATTTCTGGTAATTTCCCCTCATTACTTCTATGAGTTCTGCTTATTTACGATTAGACCAAAGAAACCAGTTCCTCAGTGGCAATTTCTTCGTAAAGGTTATAATAATTTTCGTAATCTGAAGTGGAAATGAAATCCAAAAGCGGTTTATTACATTTTTTAACAAACTTTAACACTTCTTCATTTATATTCTCACAAGCACAAACTACCGCATCAGAATAGGAAATCGCTCCAAGGTTTAAAGCAGTGTTAGTAGCTTCAGTATATATTTTGGTATGTTCTGCATTCATTCCGTTCATAATTGCTTTTGTAGCAAAATCTGAACTAAGTGAATTGTCAAAATTATCATCGTACAAAGAATAAACAACTTTTGAGTTTTTAAAAGTTGGATCATCCTTATACAAAGTTTTTAAATAAGCCGGAACAAGTGAGCTCATCCAGCCATGACAATGAACTACATCAGGAGACCAGCCTAATTTTTTTACGGTTTCTAAAGCTCCTTTGCAGAAAAATATGGTTCTTTCGTCATTGTCGGCATAAAACTTATTGTTGTTATCCGTAAAGACATGCTTCCTTTGAAAGTATTCTTCATTATCAAGGAAATATACCTGCATTCTGGCAGAAGGGATGGAGGCAACTTTTATAATTAAAGGATTGTCGTTATCGTTTATAATGATATTCATGCCTGATAGCCGGATTACTTCATGTAACCTATTGCGTCGTTCGTTAATATTGCCGAAACGTGGCATCAGAATGCGAATTTCAAATCCCTTATCCTGCATCGCCTGAGGCAAGTGGCGGGTAATTTCGGAAATTTTGGTAAGTTCAAGGAAAGGCGACATCTCATGCGTAATAAAAAGAATCTTCGTTTTTGCCATCTCCGGTTTGATTAATTTAAGTTTAAGAAAAGATTTCGAACTGCAAAGATAAGCAATATCTTATGAATTATCAATGAATTAGGCAAGTTGTTTTGGTTCTGTTTAAGTAAATAACCATTTTTGACTGCATTTAAATCAAATTGTAATTTGAAGATCTTTAATAACAGGGAAGCCATACATCATCATTTGAATGATTTGAGGTTAGAGGGTAAATCCATTGGATTTGTTCCGACTATGGGTGCCTTGCATGCCGGCCATTTATCATTAATAGAGGCAGCCCGCAAAAAGACTGATGTTGTAGTTTGCAGTATTTTCGTAAATCCAACCCAGTTTAATGATAAAAAGGATTTAGAGAATTATCCGAGGCCAATAGAGGAAGATCTTGAAAAATTGAGAGCATTTAAGTGCGACATATTGTTTCTGCCTGAAGTGGAAGAAATGTACAATAGTTCGGAATTCTGGGAAATCAGTCTGGGGGATCTGGACAAGATACTTGAAGGAAAAATAAGACCTGGTCATTATCAGGGGGTAACGCAAATCGTAAAAAAGTTGTTTGATACTCTTAAACCAGACGTTGCTTTTTTTGGTCAAAAGGATTACCAGCAGGTCATGGTAATTGCCCATATGGTCAAAAAATTGAAGATTGAGGTCAAACTGATTATTTGCCCTATTATCAGAGAAAGAGATGGTCTTGCAATGAGCTCCAGAAATGTGTATCTGTCACCAGAAGAAAGAATACAATCGCTGGCATTATACCACGCTTTAACATTGGCTCATACCTTGTTCAAATCGCAATCGCTTGTTGAGATAAAAAAAAGGGTAAAATCTTTTCTGGATTCATGTCCCGGAATAGAGATCGAATATTTTGAAATTTTTAATGCGGGAACATTCAAGCCACTCAAATCAAAAATTGCAGAAACAACCATAGCTCTGATAGCAGCCAGAATAGGGAAAATCAGGATAATAGATAATATGTACCTGAATAAAGAGAATTTATATTGAGAATTTCACTAGTTAAATTGATCAGATATCTGATATATCTGACACTTGGTATTTTGTTGTTTTATTTAGCTTTCAAGGGTCAGGATCTCAATAAAATGTTTTCTGATCTGCAGAAGGCTGATTTTAAATGGATCATTCTTTCCATCTTTATAAGCCTGATTTCACATTTTCTCAGAGCGTACAGATGGAATTTGATGATCGGCTCGCTTGGCCATGGTACACCTTCATTATTAAATACTTTCCACGCAGTAATTATGGGCTATCTTGCTAATTTGGTATTCCCACGTATGGGGGAGTTGGCGAGGTGCACCTTGATAAATAAATCTGATAGAATCCCGGTCACAAAGCTTCTGGGTACAGTTATTGCTGAACGTGTCGCTGATTTACTCATGTTGGGCTTAATATTTTTATTAGCTATTCTGTTGGAATTTAAGGTATTATCCGGATTTTTGAATGAACATTTTCTTAGCAAGTTGAGCGATAGGATATCAGATATTATTTGGCTGATATCAGGATTAATGCTCTTTTTTGTGACTGCTATTTTTTGCCTAATCAGGATCAAAAAGAAAAAATGGGGGTTCACTGAGCGCATATTTCTTTTTTTTTCAGGCATGAAAGCGGGGATTTTATCTGTAAAAAGAATGGAGAATAAAGCCGGATTTCTGCTTAGTTCGGTATTTATCTGGCTATTTTACGGGCTTTCCTCCTACTTCTGTTTTTTTGCTCTGGACGCCA
>CAMBFY010000019.1 GCA_945865415.1 Sphingobacterium thalpophilum | reverse complement strand
TGGGCGGCAGTTATCGAAAAGATGATGCATTCGCCGGGATGGCAGGTTTTAATGTAGGCTCCTTTATGAATATTGGGTATTCTTACGATCTTACAACTTCAGGCTTGAATACTGTAAGTAATGGCTCACATGAAATTATACTTGGAATATTTTTGAATAACAGGTACAAGGTGAGCTGCCCACAGAAAAGCTGGTAGGCATTTAATTGATAGTTGACTATTTGAGAATTGGAATTGATAATTGTAATTAGAATTTCTCATATCTCATATCTCACATCTCTTTAAAGTTCTTTCCTTAATCTCGCAACCGGAATATTCATTGCTTCACGATATTTTGCAACAGTTCTTCTTGCGATGTTATAACCCTTTTCTTTGAGAATTTCAGTTAATTTCTCATCTGCAAGCGGGTGATGTTTATCTTCTTTACCAATGCACTCTTCCAAAATCTTTTTTACTTCTTTGTTAGAGACTTCCTCGCCGCTATCCATTTGTATAGCTTCAGAAAAGAATGATTTTAGCAGAAAGGTTCCAAATTCAGTCTGTACGTATTTTGAATTAGCCACCCGCGAAACTGTTGAAATGTCCATGCCAATCCGGTCGGCAATATCTTTCAAAATCATTGGCTTTAAATTCTTATCGTCACCACTCAGAAAGTACTCGTATTGATAGTTCATAATCGCATTCATTGTTTTGAGCAATGTTTGTTGCCTTTGCTTAATCGCATCGATGAACCATTTTGCTGAGTCAAGCTTTTGTTTTACAAACTGAACTGCTTCCTTCAGTTTTTTGTCTTTGTCTGCCGTTTTATCATAATGTTCGAACATATCCTGATAAGAGCGACTCACCCTTAATTCTGGTGCATTTTTGGAATTCAATGTCAGGAATAAGATTCCATCATTATTAATGATATGAAAATCAGGTATAATCTGAAGTTGTTTAGTGGTAACTGCATTGGAATCGCCAGGTTTTGGATTGAGTTTAAGAATCTCATTCACTACTTCCTTCAGTTCTTCAGAATCCATGTTCAAGGAACGTTCCAGCTTCTCGTAGTGTTTTTTTGTAAACTCATCCAGATAGTCTTCGACAACGATGATGGCTTTCTGAACAACCGATGTATGATCTTTCTTCCTGAGCTGAATAAGTAAACACTCCTGAAGATCTCTTGCGCCAACTCCTGCCGGGTCAAAGGATTGAATTATTTTTAGAATTTCATCGACTTCTTCGTTTTCTGCAAACACGTTTTGAGAAAATGCTAAATCATCTACTAATGAACTTATGGGTCTGCGTAGATATCCATCATCATCCAGACTACCGATTAGTTGTTGTCCGATTCTGAAATCTTTGTCAGAGAGTGGTAAGAGATCCAATTGGATTTGTAAACTTTCGAAAAATGAATTTTGAACTGCTATTGGAATCTCTTTCCGGTCATCATCATCGTCTCCGTTTTGTTCATATTTTGATCCGTAATCATTGATGTTATCGTCCTGAAGATAATCGTCAACATTAAACTCATCTAAACTTTCCTGAGAATCTTCCTGTTTGAAATTATCATCTTCAGGATCCCGGTCAGGATATTCCTCAACGGGCTCATTCATATTGGCAAGACTTAAATCTTCAAGTGCAGGATTATCTTCTAGTTCTTGTTTAATTCGAGTATCAAGTGAAACTGTAGGTACCTGTAATAATTTAATGAACTGAATCTGCTGCGGAGATAGTTTTTGAAGTAGTTTTTGTTGAAGGTTTTGTCTTAGCATAGGGAGTAGTCTCAGGCAAATTTACACAAATTCTGACGGATGAAATAGTCACCTTGTAAATCTTATGGGAAAATAAGGTTATTTTAACGTGATTGTTTGAATTGTGAAAAATCAACCTTATATTTGCACTCTTGTTTTTTAGAGCAACAATAGATTAATAAGTCATGAAAAGAACATTCCAGCCTTCTCAAAGAAAAAGAAGAAATAAGCACGGGTTTAGAGAACGCATGAGCAGTGCAAACGGAAGAAGAGTATTAGCATCAAGAAGAGCTAAAGGTAGAAAAAGACTATCTGTCTCTGACGAGCGTCGTCATAAAGCATAATTTTGATTGTGTTTTCGTAGCCTTACGAATTACGCAGATCAAGTTCTGTTTGTAAATCAGGCTAAATTACAGTCAAAATGTATACTTTTAAAAAGGAAGAACGATTATGTAATGTTAAGCTTATAGAAAAGCTCTTTACTAAAGGTTCTTCCTTTTTAGTTTATCCCTTTCGTATTGTCTGGCTTTCTGAAGTCAAAAATTCCTCATATCCGGCGCAGGTTTTAATTAGTGTGCCAAAAAAGAGATTTAAGCGAGCAGTCGATAGAAACCTTATTAAGCGAAGATTACGGGAAGTTTATCGCTTAAACAAATCTGAACATCTTTTTCCATTCCTTATAAATAAGCCAGACAAACTTGTATTAGGTATAACCTATATAGGTAAGGAAATAGGAGAATATGCATTTTTGGAAAAGAAGTTTAAAGATGTCATCGTTCGGTTAAAGAAATTATACCAGAACAGCCATGTTGAAAAGGATATTTAAATCGATATTTTCTTTATTCTTTTTATTCCTGATCTGGATTTACCAGAATCTTTTTTCGCCAATTCTTGGTAAATCATGCAGATTTAATCCAACCTGTTCTCATTATGGAATAGAGGCAATAAAGAAGCACGGCCCATTTAAGGGTGTCTGGCTTACAGTAAAGCGGATCGCTAAATGCCATCCATGGGGCGGAAGTGGATATGACCCTGTTCCATAAATTTTTTATTTATCGATAAATTTGCTTCTTTGTAAAATGAATGATCATTTAATTTTACTCATTGAGACTGCTACAAGCAGTTGTTCAGTTGCATTGACTGAAAATGGGATAATTATTGGGTTCAGGGAAGCCAGCGAAAAGAATATACATGCCAGTCATATTACTCTGTTTATAGAAGAGTTAATGAATAATGCCGGTAAGAAATATTCTGATCTAAATGCTGTCGCAGTAAGTAAGGGCCCAGGATCATACACGGGACTTAGGATAGGGGTTTCAACTGCAAAGGGACTCTGCTATGCCCTTGATATTCCTTTGCTCGGAATTAATACACTTGAAGCCATGGCATCAGGTCTGCAGTCTCAAATTGATTTAGCAGATTCCGATTTGCTGATTCCAATGATTGATGCCAGAAGAATGGAAGTATATACCTGTATTTTTCAAAAAGATCTCAAAGTAATTGAATCTACAAATGCAAAGATTGTGGATATTGATTCTTTTGACCAGTTTAGAAGTCATCAGCTTTTAATGTTTGGAGATGGTGCGGGAAAGTTCAAGGAATTGTTTTCTGAACAAAGTACTATTCAATTCGTCGATTTTGAAAATTCAGCAAGGGATCTTAATCTATTAGCCTGCAGAAAATTTTTGAACATGGAAACCGAAGATGTAGCTTATTTCGAACCATTTTACTTAAAAGAATTTGTGGTTACAGCCTCAACTAAAAGCTAGTTTTATTCTTTTTTTTCAACTATTCATTTTAAGAATTTACCTGTTGATTTTTTTCTAAATCCTGAAATTTTAGTGGCATTGGCCTGATGTTCTAAAATACGACCGAATTTTAAACCAAATCCCATATAGAATGAAGCACCGGTATAACTGCTTGAATAAGCTGCAGTACTTTTACTGAAGTTTCTTATCATTTCGTAACTTTTGAAAGGTTGATCACTGCCCATGTAGAATTCTACATTTGGAGTCTTGATCATGTACTGTCCGCCTAGTTGTAATATTCCGGTCGTGTTATAGGCAGCAGTCGCACTTAGGACATGGTTTTTGATGTGAAAGTTATTGACCAATACCAAATCTCCACCATCATAGTATATATTTTTAGATAGAATAAGGTTGGGTTTATAATTACCAAAAGCCTTGCTGAGCATTAACTCAGCTCTGCCATTGATCATGCTTGCATAGGATTTGTTTACCGATGTCCTGCTTATGCGAGTATCAATACTATCTGCAAGTCTCTCGTCTGCACTTGAGTTTGAAGCATTCTCAATTACAATTTGACCGGTATCATAATCATATTCATAAGATTCTTTGTTCCATCTTATAAATCCAAGATCCTTCACATTTCCTAATATCGACCAGCCATCTTTTAGCCTGTAAGATGCTCCGGCAGTAACTGACAGTCCAATATTTTTAAAGTTGGGTTTGATCATATCCCTTTGGAAATTATCAAACTTAAAACTGGATCTGAGCCGCCCTCTGACTGAAACATTAAACCGATCATTTATTTCGTCCATGTTTATTACGGAATTATCTACTTTGAACGCGGTGTAGCTAATTCCACTAAGTAAACTGAACTTGGCTCCTACTGAAAAGCGCTTAGTATAGTTTTGCCGGTAAACAAAACTAAACTGATGGTAGTTTTGATTATATCCTTTTATAGTTAAAGGGTCACTTAGTTGACTGGCATTAAATACCCGATAATCATCGAAAATTGCAAATACTTCATTGGTGACACTGGCTCTTAAATCAGTCCGAACCTGCCAACTAATACCCATTTCTTTGTAGTTTTTTACAGCCTTCAAAATCCGAAACATCGCTATATAATTATTTGAATTCAGGCTAAGGGTATTCATTTGATTTTCTCCGAGGGTGATGTCCCGACCATTAAATATCCCATCATAGAGGAGAGATTTAAGGGCAGGTCCTGCAGGTCCTGAGAATGTAGAATTAAGAGTGATTACGGGAATTAGAAAGTTAAACGCGAATCGACGACTGGTATCAACCTGATATGCCCTTTGTGACGGATTTTCAAAGCTATCATATAGGGTTCTACTGTTGTAAAGCGAATATTGCTGTGAATAGACTGGTTTAATTAATCCAAGTAACAAAAGGAATAAAATGGAATAATTTATTAAATCTTTTTTATTTCGGTTTAAAACCATTTTCCAATTAATTGTTTCCAATGCTATCTACGAATAAATCAGGCTCTGATGCAATATTAATATTTTTATAAGTGGTATAGAAATTTGTGAAAAAATAATCATTATTACTAATTAGCTGGTAAGATATTCCATAAAGATCCTTAAATCCGTGGTTTTTACTTTTAAACGTCTCACTGTAACTGTTTTTTAGAGTATTTCTAAGCAAAAACTCCGCATTATTTAAATACAACATGAACGAAACATTGCTTTGATCGGCAACTAACTGATCAAATTGAGTATATTCTTTGGTTTTATAGAGTAAGCGACCAGAATTGTAGTCGTTTAAATACCGTTGAATACTAGTTGGGGAATTGGAAAGGATAAGCAGATTATCTGTAATTGTAAAGAAAGGTTTAGAATACCTTTTCATTGGATCTCCAAAGTAATAATAGAATAGGTTGTTGTAATTCATCCTCCTTAGCGCGGGAGAATAAAATGAACTCATTGGTTCAAGCAAAAACTGAAGTTTGCTTCCATCACTGACTTTTATTATGGCCAGACTTTCGGATGTTGAAAGATGGAGGGTACTTATTTCCTTCGCCCACAATTTTACCATATCCTTGTTTGGGTTAATTCCGGTTTCAGACGCAATGGTCATTAGTTGTTTATTCAGTGTGTCAAGCTCTTTTCGGGCTTCAAACATCAGATTCAGATCCTGCTTGTATTTTGTGTAATTTGAGATTCCATAAAATATTGAACTGGCGGTATTATAGGGTAATACAAGTTTGATAGTATTCTTTACGGGTTTTTGATTCAAAAAAACGGGGATAAAAGCATCTTTTTGGGAGGATAGCCTGCTGATGCCATTGAACATCATTACATCGCTTTTGTAGTTCATCACCAGATTTGAATAGCCTGAAAAGCTTTCAAAAAGTTCTAAATTATCGCTTAATTTTCGTCTGAAAAACGGTTTTAGAAATCCGGGTTTATTATAGTTTATAAATAATTGAGCTAATGCATTTGCATCTTTATTCAGTCCGTTATTGATTTCCTTAATAAAAGCCTTATTGATTTTTGCTGATCTTCCGTCAATACTTCGTTTCAGAAGTTCAATTGAAAAACTACCTCTCAAAACACCTTTATCTATGTGAAGGTAAAATGGATATTGAAGGTCTGAACTATTTAGTTCCAGTACAGCAGCTGCTGTTTGCTGCCTGATACTTATTTTTTTGTCAGCAGGTTCTGATAATATATTTTGAAGTTCTGTGATTGAGAGATTTTGTTTTAGCTGGATAGACCATAAAAAATGAATATTATCCGTTTTAGATGGGTGAAAGGACAGAAATATTCTTTGCTCTTCAGTGTTTTCAATGAGTTCCTGCTTACTATGTAGAATCTCTTTTAGCCAGGCTAGTTCTATTTTATTTTGTGTGCCAATGATCGTATCAAAAACAGTATAATCTGTAAAGATTTCATACAGACTTTTGTCGTTCAGGAATTGAAAGATTACAGCTGCATCTGCAGGTATTTCCGAAAGTACACGATCATTATTCCGGTTTTTTACATTTAAATTCGAAAAGTATAAATAAGCAAGAGAAATCACGCCAAAAACTAAAACTATTGTAATTCCTATTATCTTCTTCATCAATATTGGCTTTTGGCAAATTTAAATTTTTATTTCGCGGCAAGAGAATTGCAAACATGTTTGTTAATTTAGCAATCTAATTTAACAATATGAACAAACGACTAATTATTATCGCTTCGGTCTTTGGAATCCTTGCTGTTATTTTAGGAGCTTTCGGTGCTCACGCTTTAAAATCCCTTCTTGATCCGGCCAGCCTGGAGGTTTGGAAAACTGCTGTCAGTTATCAATTTTACCATACTCTTGCCTTACTTTTCATTTCGCTACTGCCGGCAAGTGAGGGCAGGGCCGGAAATATTGCTGCATGGTTCTTTTCACTTGGAATTTTACTTTTTTCTGGTTCTTTATATCTTATTTCCACCAAGGAGATATTGAATATCAGTCAGCTTTCTGTGCTGGGACCACTCACTCCGATTGGAGGCTTGTTTTTTATTCTGGGTTGGATCAGCCTGATTTCAATCGCAATGAAGAGTAAGTAATGCTTGAGTTTAATGAAACAAATGGTATTGAAAGGAAGACGCTTTTCATCGAGGTAGTTCTGCCATTAGCAATTCCTAAAACCTATACTTATCGGGTTCCGTCAGAAATGACCGGAGCTGTTTCGATTGGGAAGCGTGTCATCGTTCAGTTTGGTCGTGCTAAGATTTATACTGCAATCGTCTATCAGGTATCTGAAAATCCTCCGGAACTTTACGAAGCTAAATATATCATTGATGTACTTGATGATGAACCCATTGTAAATGAGTTTCAGTTGAAATTGTGGAAGTGGATGTCTGATTATTATCTCTGCCATATCGGCGAAGTGATGCAGGCTGCGCTACCTTCAGCTCTCAAACTGGCAAGTGAAACCCGTATCATCCTCAATCCTTCAACCGAGTTTGATAAGTCAGAACTTTCCGATAAAGAGTTTCTGATTATTGATGCTCTTGATATTCATTCAGAACTTAGGGTAAGCGAAATCAGTAAATTACTCGGACAAAAAACGGTCTTTCCAATATTAAGAGCTCTTTTTGAGAAGAATATCATAATAATATCTGAAGAAATTTCTGAAAAGTTTAAACCCAAAAAGAAATCATTTATTAGTCTGCATCCCCAGTATAAAGACTCTGAAAACCGAAGGGCTTTGTTCGAAATTCTTGAGCGTGCACCAAAGCAACTGGAACTTTTACTGGCTTATTTTAAGCTAGAAAAGCAGCAAACAGAAATTTCTAAACCCGAACTGCTGGAAATTAGCGGCAGCGGACCAGCTGCATTAAAAACGCTGATTGATAAGGGGATTTTTGTGCAGGAGGATAAAGTGGTGAGTCGATTTAGTGCCGAAGAACTCGAAATGCTGCATGATTTCAAGTTGAATGATGCTCAGGAGATTGCTTTGGCAGGGATCAACGAACAGCTGGAAGTGAAAGATGTGGTTCTGCTTTATGGGGAAACATCTTCAGGCAAAACTCAAATCTATATCCGTCTGATAGAACAAATGTTAAAGGAAGAGAAACAGACCTTATACCTCTTGCCGGAGATTGCCTTAACTACGCAGGTTATTGAACGCTTGCGTGAACATTTTGGAGGTCAGATTGGCGTTTACCATTCCCGTTTTAACGATAATGAGCGCGCAGAAGTTTGGCAGAAAGTTTTAAACGGGGAGTATAAAATGATTCTTGGTGCACGATCTTCTATATTCCTGCCTTTTAAAGATCTGGGCTTAATCATTGTTGACGAGGAACATGAATCTTCTTACAAACAATACGATCCTGCTCCGCGTTATCATGCCCGGGATACTGCCATCTATCTTTCGCACCTGCATGGCGCAAAGATAATTTTGGGCTCTGCAACTCCAAGTTTGGAGAGTTTTTACAATGCTAAGATCAGCAAATATGGTTTTGTAACCTTAAAGGGGAGATATGGGGGAGTGAAATCGCCGCTGATTGAAGTGGTGAGCATTACTGAAGAAACCAAACGGAAAACCATGCAATCGCATTTTACCACAGTACTTGTAAATGAGATCAAAGGAGCATTATCCCGTAAGGAACAGGTAATTCTTTTTCAGAACCGTCGTGGATACACGCCGGTTTTACTTTGTACTACCTGCGGATATACTCCAAAATGCATTAACTGTGATGTTAGTCTTACTTTTCATAAAAGCAGTGCGAAACTCCATTGCCACTATTGTGGATACAAACAGGATGTACTGCAGGCCTGTCCGGCTTGTGGTTCAACCAAAATTGAACAAAAGGGCTTTGGTACCGAAAAGATAGAAGATGAATTGCAGCGGATCTTTTTGGATGCTAAAATAGCCCGTATGGATCTTGATTCCACCCGTACCAGGAACGGCTTTCAGATTCTCCTGAATGATTTTGAAGAAGGTAAAATTGATATTTTGGTGGGTACACAAATGGTGGCCAAAGGACTGGATTTTGGGAATGTAAGTACCATCGGGATTATTAGTGCCGATAGTATGTTAAATTATCCTGATTTTAGGGCATTTGAGCGCAGTTTTCAAATGCTGGCCCAGGTTTCCGGACGTGCAGGAAGAAGAGCAAAACAAGGGAAAGTTATTATTCAGGCCTATGATACCAGCCATCGAATCATCAGTCAGGTGATCCGAGGCGATTATGAGGAAATGTTCAATACCGAAATCCTTGAGCGAAGAAATTTCCATTATCCACCACTTTACCGCCTAATTCAACTTGATGTAAAGCATAAGGATCTTCACAAGCTCAGCTTAATTTCTGATTCTCTGGCCAAAGTATTGAGATCACAGTTTGGCGACCGGGTTTTAGGTCCTGAGGCTCCTCTGATCAGTCGCATCAGGAACTATTACATTCAGACTATTTTAATCAAAGTTGAAAGAGAGGGTGTTTCTGTCCGAAAGATCAAAGAAGCTTTACTGAATATTCTTAGGAACTTCGATTCACAGCCTTCAAACAAGGGTGTTTACATTCATATCGATGTTGATCCTTACTAAAACTATTCCTGTAATTATTCTCAATTTTATTTTCAAAAGCTGCCTTCATAAGATTATTTTTGATTTGCAATGGCACATAAATTAGTTGATAACTACCGTGAAAAGGGAGCCCGTAAGAAATTAGTCGAATTACTCAGAGAGAAGGGTATTGCCGATGAAAAAGTATTAAAAGCTATAGGGAAAGTCCCGAGACATTATTTTTTTGACGAAACATTCTGGACCCAGGCCTATAAGGATATTGCATTTCCAATTGGCGACGGACAAACCATATCCCAACCGTATACTGTAGCGTACCAGACTGAACTTTTACATATCAAACCCGGTGATAAGGTGCTTGAGATTGGCACGGGCTCAGGCTATCAAACATGTATTCTTCTGGAGCTTGGTGCTAAAGTGTTCACCATCGAACGCCAGGAAAATCTGTACAAACGCACCAGCCAGGTTTTGCCGCATATAGGTTATCATGCTGAGTTCTTTTATGGCGATGGGTCAAAAGGAATTGCCGAACATGCCCCATTCGATAAAATAATTGTTACTGCCGGAGCCCCTATGGTACCTGAAATTATGCTTAAGCAATTAAAAATTGGAGGTATTCTGGTTATCCCTGTCGGGGATGAGAATTCCCAAAAAATGATTACCGTAATCAGAATAAGTGAAAAGGACTATGAGCGGATCTCATTGGATACATTTAGGTTTGTGCCGCTGGTAGGGGAAAAAGCGTGGTGATTAATTGACAGTTGACAGTCCATAATTAATAATTCGTAATTGATAATCCGTAATTCGTAATTAACAATTCGTAATATTACCGCTTCATCGCCCTGCTCATCTCCAGTTTTGCATCCCGATCCTTCAGGGTTTCACGCTTATCGTAGATCTTTTTACCCTGTGCCAATCCTATTTCTAATTTGGCAAAACCGCGCTCTGAAGTGAAGATCTTCAAGGGGATAATGGTAAAACCTTTTTCTTCGATTTTTGTCCGGAGTTTCGAAATTTCTTTTTTGTTTAACAACAATACCCTGTCTCGTTTAGCTTCATGGTTATAAAAAGAACCATGAGAATATTCAGCGATTTGCATATTCCTCACATAAAGATTCCCGTCAAAAAAAGTGCAGAAAGCATCATTGATATCAGCCTTGCCCTCACGAATTGATTTTATTTCAGTGCCAAGCAGTTTAATTCCAGCTGTGTAGGTTTCAAGTATGTGATACTCGAAATACGCCCGCTTATTCTTGATATTGATTCCACCCGACATAATTGCAAATATCCGAAAGAAAATCCATAACCGGAATAATCAAATTTTATCAATTATTTATATATTGAAGCCGTTATTTATAATATTTAGATTACCTGTATCTATATTTTTTCATAACAAAAATTGATTAATGAGGCTGTTTACCCTTTTATTTTTTTTTTACGGATTTGTTTTAAACGCAAATGCACAGAATTCAACACTACATGGTGTGGTTCATTCAGGTCTGAATGCTGTTGAATATACATCAGTAAGGATTAATGATACTAAAATTGGAACGAAAAGCGATTCATTGGGAAAGTATTCAATCACTGGACTTAAACCCGGTAAATATGCGGTCAGTTTTACTGGAATAGGTTACATCTCGTACAAGGCTGAGATTGTTCTCCGGGAAAATGAAAACCTTGTCTTAAATGTTGATCTGAAGGAATCTGGTTCAGCTATTGAAGAATTTGTGGTAACAGGAACCATGAAAGAGGTGAGCCGACTCGCAAGTCCGGTTCCTGTTGAAGTATATAGCCCTGCTTTCTTCAGGAAGAATCCAACGCCCTCCATCTTTGATGCTTTACAGAATATCAATGGAGTCAGGCCACAACTGAACTGCAATATTTGCAATACCGGTGATATACACATCAATGGTCTTGAGGGTCCCTACACAATGATTCTGATCGATGGTATGCCTATAGTCAGCGGACTTTCGTCAGTATACGGACTTTCGGGTATCCCAAATGCATTGATCGAGCGTGTAGAGATTGTCAAAGGACCTGCTTCATCGCTTTATGGTTCGGAAGCGGTAGGTGGTTTAATAAATATAATCACTAAAAAACCTCAGAATGCAGCGGCATTTTCCGGAGATATTTTCTCAACTTCCTGGGGAGAATTAAATACTGATCTGGGATTTAAGTTCTCAGCCGGTAAAACTGCCGAAGTATTGACGGGCATTAACTATTTTAAATATGGAAACCGGATTGATAACAACAATGATATCTTTACCGATGTAACCCTTCAGGACAGGATTTCTGTGTTTCAGAAATGGAATTTTAACAGAAAGGAAAATCGGCAGTTCAGTCTGGCGGCACGATACAATTATGAGGACCGCTGGGGTGGTGATGTTACATGGGATAAGTCTTACCGGGGAGGTACTGAACGATACGGAGAGAGTATCTACACCAACAGATGGGAGCTACTGGGAACTTATCAGCTTCCAATACAAGAACCTGTCATGTTTTCCTGGTCTTTAAATGACCATGATCAGAACTCAGTTTATGGGAATACTATTTATCAAGCCAGGCAAAAAGTTGCATTCGGACAGTTAAGCTGGGATAAAAAAATAAAAAATCATGATCTGCTTTTTGGTTCAGCCATGAGGTATACCTTTTATGACGATAATACTCCGGCAACAGCTTTACCCAACGGACTAAATAATACAGAGCGGGTATGGCTACCAGGAATCTTCGTGCAGGATGAAATCGCCCTGGCCGAAAAGCATAAACTTTTGCTGGGAATACGATACGACTATAACTCCAATCACGGAAATATTCTAACTCCAAGATTTGCATACAAATGGATATTCAATGAGAATAATATTCTTCGCTTAAATGCAGGTACGGGTTTCAGGGTGGTCAGTTTGTTTACCGAAGAGCATGCAGCTCTAACAGGCTCAAGGGAAGTTGTGATAACCGAACAGCTTAAACCTGAAAGAAGTTATAACGCAAACCTGAATTTTATAAAAAAAATCTATTTTGATAGCGGCACTTTTATAGGTGTTGATGCCTCTGCCTGGTACACACATTTCAATAACCAGATCATACCTGATTATTTTAGCAATCCCAACCAGATTATCTATAGTAATTTACAGGGTTATGCAGTTTCACGCGGTTTAAGTGCCAATTTTGATTTAACATTTGCAAACGGGCTTAAAGTTATTGCCGCAACTTCCCTGCTGGATGTGTTTTCGAAAAATAAAACCTTGGATAGGAGGATCAGACCTTTTCTCAATGAAAAATGGTCGGGTACCTGGGGCATTTCTTATAAGCTAGAGAATTTGAATCTGGGTCTGGATTATACAGGGAATATCTATGGTCCAATGCTTCTGCCACGTTTAAGCGAATTGGATCCCAGAAGTGAAGAATCACCGGTATGGAGCCTCCAAAATATACAATTTACCTTTACGGGCTTGAAAAAGATCGAACTTTATGGAGGTGTAAAAAATTTACTGAACTGGACACCAGGTAAAAATGAACCATTTTTAATTGCACGCGGTAATGATCCTTTTGATAGGGAAGTACAAACCGATGCTTCCGGAAATGTAGTTCCCAGTTCGGCAAACCCATATGCTTTAACATTCGACCCGGGTTATGTTTATGCCCCAAATCAGGGGATCAGGGGATTTATGGGTGTACGTTTAATCATCAAATGAGATGCGAAGGATATTGATCGGATCCATAGTTATCCTGATCATGGCTGCAGATTTGCAGGCACAGAATCGCATTGTTAAATTTGAAGAAATCAATGTTTTGCAGCAAAATGCTCCTAAACCAGTAATAGTGCTGATCATGACAAGCTGGTGCAAATACTGTCATGCAATGAAAAATACCATGACTAAGGATAAAAGTGTGGCCACACTATTAAATGAGAAGTTTTATACTGTATTTCTCGATGCAGAGGATAAGAATGATATCATGTTTGCAGGCAGAAATTTTAAACATAGAGCCAGATTGCATGACCTTGCCAGAGCACTTGGTACGGTCAAAGGTCAAATTTCCTATCCCACAATTACTGTTCTCAACCTTAAGAATGAAATTATCTACCAGCATGATGGATTCCTGTCGCCGCGCGCTATGTTCTCTATCCTCGAAAAAGTATCAAAAAACTAACAATTTTTTATTTTTTTCCGGTAACATCTCATATCTCACATCTCACATCTCACATCTCACATCACCGATTACAGACCTCATTCCTCCAATCTCACTTTACAATCATAATCGTAATATTCACATTATGCCTGACTGCATCTACCGTGGTGCCAAAAATCAGATCACTGATTCCCTTGTGCCCATGAGCACCCATCACCAACAGGTCCATGTCTCTCACTTTCACCAGTTCTGATATTGATTTTGCTGCAATTCCATAACCGATTTCGATATGAGCCCGATAGCCTAGATCCTTTAGATTTTGCTGATATTTTTCAAGATTATCAGTATCACTTTGTGTTTCATGATCAAGTACTTTCTCTCCATGAAATCTTGCTGCGGCGGTTTCAACGATATGAATCAGGTAATAGTCAGCATTCTTCCCACCCTGTAGCAACGCATGGCGAAAAGTATTTCTATCATTCCTTGAAAAATCAACAGTAATGCCAATCTTTTTATACTCCACATGTTCAAGTTCTCCAATTTCAAGGGCTTCTCCATGCGGAACATTGGATAATTGGCGTTCATATTTTCTGAAAAAAGGCATTAGAAATACATAAAGCAATAATACGCCGATGGCTATGGCTAAAGGTATTACCAGTAAATAGATATACCAGACACTGATTGTGGCACTACTGATCCAGTTGCTAATTTCCTCAATTACCAGCTGAACATTCAGACTTACAATGATAAGAGCCGATAGCCAAGCCAATATTTTCACCCAGGTTTTGATTGTATATTCCCTCATTTTTTCCCTGTCGGAATTAAAATGTATTAATGGAATTACTGCAAAACCCAGCTGTAAGCTCAATATTACCTGACTTAATATGAGTAAACCACCTAAAGCATCCTCTCCAAAGAAAATTATAGTAAAGAATGCAGGGAGTATTGCCAGTAAACGGGTTAATAATCTCCTGATCCAGGGTTGTATTCGTAAATTCAGATGTCCTTCCATAATAATCTGGCCTGCCAGTGTTCCTGTAATTGTTGAACTCTGACCGGATGCGATCAGGGCAATTGCAAACAGGGTAGGGGCAACTGAGCCGAATATATTATTCAATAATTTATAGGCATCCTGTATTTCGGCAACTTCAAATAAACCGTTTTTATAAAAGGCAGTCGCGGCCAGTATAAGAATAGCGGCATTCACAAAAAATGCAAGATTTAAGGCAATGGTTGTATCGATCAGGTTATACTTTAGTGAGCCTTTTATTCCTTTAGCTGTACGTTCAATTTTCCTGGTTTGCACCAGGGAAGAATGCAGATACAAATTATGTGGCATTACTGTTGCCCCAATTATTCCAATAGCGATGTAAAGTGCATTTCCTGATAATAAGGAAGGAGCAAACCCACTTAAAACCTCTGCCATGGCGGGCTTCACAATGAACATTTCTGTTAGAAACGAAATCCCAACTATAAATACCATGGATACGATAAAAACTTCCATTATCCGCATTCCCTTATGCATCAGGAAAAGAAGCAAAAATGTATCGAGAATTGTAATTGATATTCCCCAGATAAGCGGAAGTCCGAAAAGCAGATTCAATCCAATCGCCATTCCAATGATCTCGGCAAGATCACAGGCTATGATGGCGATTTGTGCCAAAACGTATAGCGGATAATTGATATAAGAGGGATAAGTATTTCTGGATGCCTGTGCCAGATCCAGTCCCCGGACAATTCCCAGGCGGGCGCTGAGCGATTGAAGTAATAATGCCATCAGGTTTGACATCAGCAGGACCCAGATGAGCTTATATCCAAATTGGCTGCCTCCTGCTATATCAGTTGCCCAATTACCCGGATCCATATACCCGACGCTGACGAGATAAGCCGGACCGATAAAGGCCATCAGTTTACGCCATCCGGTTTTTCCGGATGTAATTACCGAACCATGAACCTCGCTTAGTGACTCTGTATTACTAAGACTCATAGTATCACCAATATGTTTTTAGCTACCTCACGACTAATGGTTCGATCGGTATTATGATTGACTTTGAGCATAATCGAACCGTCAAACTCGATTAGTTCTGTAATCATTATTTTTGTACCTAAGGTTAATCCCAGCTTTTCAAGCAGCCTGAGGAATACTGAACTGTGTTCACTTAGCCCTGATACAGTGCCGCTCTCACCAGATTTCATTTCAGAAATCTTAACCAGTTTTTTATGTTTTATCAAACCTGACCTGTCAGGAATCGGGTCGCCATGTGGGTCGGCTGTAGGATTTTCGAGAAAGTCATCCAAACGGTTTATCAGCGTTTCAGAGTTGATATGCTCCAGCTCTTCTGCAATATCATGGACCTCATCCCATTTAAATCCAAGCTTCTCAACTAAAAAAACTTCCCATAAACGGTGCTTTCTTATTATAATCAATGCAGCATTAAGTCCGCTACTGCTTAAGGTAACACCCTGATATTTTATATAATTGATGAGCTTTTTTTCGGATAGTTTTTTCAGCATGTCAGTAACTGAAGCGGCCTTGGTATTGGTCATTTCAGCAATCTGGTTTGTGCTGACTGCCAACTGATTTCCTTCACTCAGGTGATAAATTGATTTCAGATAGTTTTCTTCTGTAAATGAATGCATAAGCTAAGAATTAAACAAATCTAATATTTTATTTAGATTAATCTAAAAATTTTATGTAAAATATATGCCAATTTTATCGGGTTATTTTAAAATAAAATTTGGTTAGTTCTTTTTATACTTTATTTTTGTTCTACATATGGCAATAGAACTGGATAAAATAGATTTAAGAATCCTTAAGATTCTTCAGGAAAATGGTAGAATTACAAATTTACAACTTTCCCATGAAGTAGGTTTGTCTCCTGCTCCAACCCTTGAGCGTGTCAGAAAGTTAGAGCAAGCGCGGTATATTAAGAGCTATCATGCATTGGTTGATGAAGAATTGCTTGGATTAGGGATAAAGACCTTTATTCAGATACAGCTTGACTTTCATAAAAATAATACCATTCAGGTTTTTCTGGAGGAAATCGCTGCCATTAAGGAAATTACAGAATGTCATCATGTAACCGGTCAATGTGATTTTTTACTTAAGGCTTATGTAAAGGATATTAAGTCATACGAACGCTTGATTATGGATAAAATTAGCAAAATCAGTGTGGTTAAAACATTTCAAACCATGATGATCATGTCAACGAATAAGAAGGAGCCGGCGGTGCCTTTGGAGTACTAATTAGCTAATTAGATAATCAGATAATTAGCAAATGGACAAGGCGCCTGGATTTGGTAATTGATTATGTAATAGCCCATTTTGTACAACAACATTTGATTAATTAATTTTGTAATTAGTACAATCTCCGATTTGCTAATTTGCTCATTTCCTCATTTTCTAATTTACACCAATCAATTCCCTTCCCCCCATTCTTCTCCAGGTATTCATTAGTCAAAATAAAGTGATTACAGCCAAAAAAACCATTGTAAGCCGAAAATGGTGAGGGATGTGCCGCCATTAAAATCTGATGTTTGTTATGGTCAATCAAGCTGGCCTTTGCTTGTGCATATTTACCCCATAACAGAAAAACAATCCCTGACCTTTTATCTGAAAGTACTTGAATTACCCGATCGGTAAATATTTCCCATCCCTGATTTTGGTGAGAACCAGGCATAGAAGCTTCCACGGTTAAGCTTGCATTCAGTAATAATACTCCCTGGTCTGCCCATGAACTTAAGTCGCCATGTTTTGGAATCTGAAAGTCTTTGTATTCTGCCTGCAGCTCTTTGAAAATGTTTTGCAGCGAGGGTGGAATTGGCACCCCCTTCTGTACAGAAAAAGACAAGCCATGTGCCTGATTGGCGCCATGATAAGGATCCTGACCAATGATCACCACCTTTACCTTATCAAATGGAGTATGAGCAAAGGCATTGAAAATCAAACTATTTCCAGGGTATATAATTCTTCGTTGATCCTGTTGGGATTGCAGAAATGTGCGAAGTTTTTTCATGTACTCTTTCTCAAATTCTCCTTTCAATTCTCCTTTCCAGCTTTCCTCCAGTTTTAAAGACATAATTTCTCAGATAGATATTGGTTAAACGCTCAAATAAATGGATATTTGTTTCAAATTTAAGAGATAACAAGACAATGCCTAATTTCATAAGATTGATAATTGCAGCAATAGTATTGGGTGCATCAGTAACATTAATGGTTTTTGGTTTTTGGGGATGGGGGATTCCTTTGGTTTTTGTTTCCATTCTGGTAGCGGTGACCTATTTTTATCATGAGAAAATGTTGATTGCTCAGTATTTCCTGCGTAAAGATGATATGGATAAAGCAGGTGTGTGGCTCAAAGGAATTTCGAATTATGAAACTCAGCTATTCAAAGGGCAGCATGGCTATTATAACCTGTTAATCGGACTAATCGAATCGCGTAAGGCACCTCTTCAGTCTGAAAAGTATTTCAAAAGAGCTATCAGTTTGGGCATGACCATGGATCATAACATTGCCCTGGCCAAGTTAAGTCTGGCAGGTATTGCAATGGCAAAGAGAAATAAGCGGGAAGCTACTGTTTACCTACAGGAAGCCAAAAAGGCAGATAAGAATAAATTGCTTGCAGAGCAGATAAAAATGATGAAAGATCAGATGGGACAAATGGATCGCACGGTGCAGCAACGCAATTTCCGCCAACCATTTTAAAATTTTATTTGTCTCTTAAGTTGTCAAAACGAATGGAGAAGTCGCTGCAGGTAAGCGGACTGCCTACAAATTCATTTTCTTCAAAACTCTTCTTAGAACTGAAGAAGTATTGCTCTGATTGAATCCGTTTTAAAAGTTGATGAATGAAAGACAAATCATAATCTTCTTTGTTCAGTTTGATCAGGTATTCCTGTTCAGTGATTTCCAGACTTGAATTTTTCATGATGGTAGATTAAGTATACAGAACAACAAAAATAACGAAAGCCTATCTGCAATCAGCAAACAGGCCTTTATGTTTTTGTTATGATTATGTTAACCAAACCATTCCATTACAATCTCTTTCGAAGGCATTGCAATTTCCAGTTTCATTTTTTTACGCATTCCACCAAGATCGTTAAATACCTTATTTGGATTACTCGCCTTAAGTTCTTCAACTGTTTTAAAGCCCATTTTATTCAAAACAGGCACCCATTCAGCAGGTATTCCAATGGCAATAAAATCATCAGCTGAGGCTATTTTAGCTTTTTTCTCAGGTCTCATCTGAGGGAAGAACAAAACCTCCTGTATAGTGCTCTGGTCAGTCATTAACATAACCAAACGATCAATTCCAATCCCAAGTCCGGAGGTTGGTGGCATACCATACTCCAATGCTCTCAGAAAATCATCATCCATGGCCATAGCCTCCTCATCACCTCGGCCTGCAAGCAAAAGCTGATCCTCAAAGCGCTCACGCTGATCAATCGGATCATTCAATTCTGTGTATGCATTTGCAATCTCTTTACCCATTACAAACAGCTCAAAACGCTCAACTAAACCTTCTTTACTCCGGTGTTTTTTGGCAAGTGGAGTCATTTCAATCGGATAATCGGTAATATAAGTTGGCTGAATCAGATACTCTTCAACCTTTTCGCTAAAAATTTCATCGATCAGTTTTCCCCTGCCCATACTTGCATCAATCTCTATATTTAGTTTCTTACAGGTGTGGCGTAATTCATCCTCGTTCATTTTCGAAACATCGATACCGGTAAATTTTTCAATAGACTCATACATGGAAAGCTTCTCATAAGGACCGGCAAAGTCAATTTCATGCTCAGCAACCTTAATTGTTGATTTTCCATGAACTGCCAGAGCTACTTTTTCAAGACATTCTTCCACCATGGCCATCATCCAGATATAATCTTTGTAGGCAACATAGATTTCCATTGAGGTGAATTCCGGGTTATGGGTGCGATCCATTCCTTCATTCCTGAACATCTTTCCGAATTCATAAACGCCATCAAAGCCGGCAACAATCAGTCTTTTCAGATATAATTCATTCGCAATCCGCAGGTAAAGCGGCATGTCCAAGGTATTGTGATGGGTATTGAACGGACGTGCAGCAGCACCACCATGTATTGGTTGAAGTATTGGTGTCTCTACTTCCATCCATCCTTGATCATCAAAATAAGATCGCATGGTATTGATCACTTTAGATCTTTTGATAAAAATATGTTTGAAATCAGGGTTAACAGTCAGGTCTACATACCGTTGCCTGTAACGCATTTCCGGATCAGTAAAGCCATCATATATATTCCCATCATCATCACGCTTTACAATTGGAAGAGGTTTGAGTGATTTAGAAAGAATCTTCATCTCACTTACATGAATTGAAATTTCCCCTGTCTTGGTTGTAAAAACATATCCGTTTACACCTATAAAATCACCAATATCAAGTAGCTTCTTAAAAACAGTATTGTAAAGGGTTTTGTCTTCTCCCGGACAAATCTCATCGCGGTTGATATAAGCCTGTATCCTGCCCGTAGAATCCTGTAATTCGGCAAAGGAAGCACTTCCCATTATTCTGCGGCTCATGATTCGGCCGGCAAAACAAATGTTCTTATAAGAGGTCTTATCCCGCTCGTAATTGGTTAAGATGTCCAGTGCATTGACATTTACCTCAAACGCTTCCGGTGGGTATGGGTCAATGCCCAGTTTACGTAGCTCTACCAGGGCTTCCCGGCGTAAAATCTCCAGTTCAGATAATCCGATGCTCATTAATTTAAAATTTCTGCAAAAATAGGATTTTCAGCGCAAAGATTCGAAATAAGGTAATTTAAGAGGGAAAAAGAACATTAAATTCATTCTTCAATGTCCTTATTCCTTATTATTTGATCTTTTAGCCTTAAGCTTTATGCTTAGATATAGCTTTCCACTTTTGCCATTCCCCACACCACTAATTCCTAAAACACGATCCCAAATTACGTTTAAACTTGAAAACTAAAACCTTGTCATGTCCTGAAAAAAGTAGACACTATTATTGTTGTTATTAGAGCTTTGAAATGTGGGAAACTCGTCAGAGTTTTCCATGTTTCAAAGGTTTTTCTTTTTTTGCTTCTTTTTTTCTTTTAAACA
>CAMBFY010000018.1 GCA_945865415.1 Sphingobacterium thalpophilum | reverse complement strand
CCGCAGCCTGATGCCGTAATAATGGCAGGAACAGATCAATCTCTGGAAGATCTGATCAAGGGCACTGAAAAGGGCATTTTGGTTACCCGTTTATGGTATATCCGCAGTGTGGATCCTCAAACTGTCTTGCTTACCGGACTAACACGTGATGGTACTTTCTATATCGAGAATGGGGAGATCAAGTTCCCAGTGAAGAATTTCAGATTCAATGAAAGTCCGATTATCATGCTAAACAATCTGGAAGCACTGGGTAAACCTGAAAGGACAGTGAGTGGTGAATCAAATATAAATGCATTGATTCCGCCGATGAAGATCCGGGACTTTACGTTCTCTTCTCTTTCTGACGCGGTATAGCTAAGCCCTGCAATAGGACTCTATATTCTTGGTACGGTGGTCGGTGTTCTTACCGACCACTAAACCTTAATTTTACTATCTTAGCTCTCAGATAGTTGGCGATAATACCAACCACAGGGCAATAAGTAAATAAATATGTCTGATACAAATATTTTTGAACCTGGATCATATCGTTATCTTAGGGGTGTAAGACAGTATTCTGCGGGTATAGCGGCACTGGATGGTTATAGATTAGAACGTGTAAGATTCAGTCGGCCGCTACCACTAAAAGAAGGCTTCTTACAGATCCAACAACATCTCAACACTTTAGGTCGTCCGCTAACTGCATTTGGAGCCTGCGAATTACGTTCACCTGAGCCATTTACCGAACAAGGCTTTGTTGACTTTAATAACATTTATATTGGCACTTTAAAAGCCTGGGGTATTTACGAGGAGGGTGGCGATAATCCCATAGCCCGCTCAAATGTCTGTCCAGAGTTGAATAAACCATTGAGTCCGAGTATTCATGCTTTTACTTATACAATGCCTGATGCTAATGCAAAACCCTCTTTTGTAATTGCTGGTAGTGCTGAAGCCCCAGAGGGTATGAGTGATTATCGTACTCACAGTATTTGTCTTGGTGACCTATCCCAAGAAGGATTATTGAAAAAAGGACATTGGGTGCTTGGTGAGATGGAACGTCGAATGGCTGGTCTTGGCTTTACTTGGGCAGATTCTACAGCAACCCAGGTGTATAGTATACATAACATTCATCCCATAATGGTGAGCGAAATTGCAAAGCGTGGCGCAGCATTAAGCGGTATCGACTGGCATTATAATCGGCCGCCAGTCCAGGATTTAGAGTTTGAAATGGACTGTCGCGGAGTTTATGCTGAAATCGTTATAGATACACGATAATCCAATTTTCCCTGTGGTCGGTGTTATCACCGACCACTTAAAACCATAATAACTAATTTTATGAAACCATCATGATTTAGCCAAAATCCGCAGGGGTAAGATTATTAAATCATGATCGCCCGCCCGGCCAAGCCGTTCGGACAGGCTTCATCAGCATTAAAAAACAATAAATAGACAGATGAAAAAAATAGTTTTATTCCTCTTCCTCTCAATTATCACTAATTCAGGTTTTGCTCAAAAAGGCTGGATCAATCTCTTCAATGGCAAAGACCTGAAAGACTGGAAAGTGAAGATCAATGGCCACCCGCTCAATGATAATTATGCCAATACCTTTCGTGTTGAAAACGGAGTCATGAAGGTTTCATACGATGGCTATTCTGAATGGAAAGACAGGTACGGACATATCTTTTATAAAAAACCATTTTCAGCTTACGTTTTGGTGGTTGAATACCGCTTCACTGGTGATCAGATTCCCGGCGGACCAGGATGGGCGATCCGCAACAGCGGAGCAATGCTGCATGGGCAATCTCCTGAAAGTATGGGTCTGAATCAGGATTTCCCGATCTCTCTCGAAACCCAGTTTTTAGGCGGAAATGGTAAAGACCAAAGAAGCACACTTAATTTATGTACCCCCGGAACAAATGTGTTTATTGATGGAAAGTTATTTACGCCACATTGCGTTAATTCATCATCAAAAACCTATCACGGCGACCAGTGGGTAAGAGCAGAGATCGTCATTCTTGGCGACTCATTGGTAAGTCATCGCCTGGAAGGCAAAGAGGTCTTTAAATATACCAAACCTCAAATTGGTGGCGGAAGTGTTTCAAATTTTGACCCGGCGGTTAAGGTTGATGGAAAAGCGTTAAAAGAAGGTTACATCTCCCTGCAAAGTGAAAGTCACCCGGTTGAATTCAGAAACGTGAAGCTGTTCAATTTGGCAAAATACATGAATGATCCTGCAAAGATGGATACTAAGCTTAAAGCTATTTTACAGCAATAAAACTAAAAGCAGAAAGCTAAAAGCTTAAAGCCAAAAGGAAATTCTATCGGCTTGGTGAGAACACCTGCCACAGGAAAATGAATGCTAATAGCAATGAGATCCCACCTGCGTCGGGATGACAACCGCTTGGCAATTTGGCACTTATGTGTGATTGGTGATAACACCAACCACAGGAAAAATATCCCAGACAACAGGCAACAGATAACTGACAACAGGTATCCTCAATTCCCCATCGGTCTTCCTTCAGGAAAAACAATGGGTATTTTATCAGGATCTTTCGTGTTCTTTTTACCGGTGAAATCTGCCGTCAGGAATTCTCCCATATCAATCTTTCCTGAAATAGAATTTCCGCTTATTGTACCTGAAAAAGTATAGCTTACTGCTGGTCTGCGACCCGGACTTAGGAATTTAACTTCATTTCCTTCGATACTTCCGGAAACTTCGCGTACAGAAAAGTCGGTTTTATGAATTCCCTTAAGCCAGTTGCCATCCTGTTCCAGGTATAGAATATGATCACTTTTGCTACTGAAATAATCTATTTCCAGATCCCAGCGACCGCCTATTTTTGAACTTGGCGCCTTCATTGCTGTTTCAGCTTTCGGACTTCTCTTCTTAGAAAGTAATTCAAAGATTTTATCTCCAACAATCTTATCCTCTCCAGGCTGCATTTGCGAAGCATTAATTGAAATCGAGGCCATTCCGGTTTCGATATTTCTTCCTCCGCCCACAGTAATTCTAGGCTTAGAAGTGATCAGCTCCTGAATCAGTTCCGCACCGCTTAAATGCAGTTTCTTAGGATCCCATGAAATATTTAAAGATGCACTACGGTTATTTATTCCCTCAGGCTCACGAATCGTAGTTTTTACACTTTCAATTTCAGAAACCCTTTTGGCAATACTATTCACCCAGGTCATCCAGTTTTTCTCGCGTGCAGCATGATCCATTTTCACCCAGGTTTCTACTGCTGCCAGCATCCCAAGGGTTTCTTCCCGACCAACTTTGTTATCTCTTCCAGCACCATGATGTGGTGAGCTGGCCTGCCATGCCGACATCAGAATATTTTTAGGTCCTAGAAGGAGTCCGGCACATTGCGGACCACAAATTGCTTTCCCTCCACTGTAGGCAACCATCGTTGCCCCATTCATTAAATGAACATTCGGAATAGTCAGAATTTCGGCGGCAGCGTCGGCGAGAATTGGAATATTTAAAGGATTAGCGACTGCAGCTATGGCTTCCAGACTCATTGGTCCGGGAACCAGATTGCCCCCGCTAAGTTTGATCATTGCAGTCTTAGGTCCCACAGCATCCTTCAGTTCTTCAATAGTTTCAACGCGGATGATCTTTACCCCAATATTTTGAATTGCAAAATCATAGGCACTGAATGATCCTGCAGGTATAATGACTTCTGTTTTATCCAATCCGCTAAGGTCAGGGATTCGATGTAGTTTCTCTGGGTTACCTCCTGTAACACAAGCTGCGGTTGCCATTTTAAGTGCAGCTGCACAGCCAGATGTTACCATCCCCCATTCAGCTTCAGTTAACTCAGCAAGCCTCTTCCCTACCGCATCAGCCAGTTCATCCATCTGTACAAAATGTCTTGAAGCTGAATCCATGGCTGCTCTGACTTCAGGCAGTTCAATTGAGCCACCGATAATAGTAAATGTCCCACGGCAGTTGATAACGGGCTCAACCCCTATCGACTGGAATATTTGAGGTCCGGGGGTTAGCGGCCCATCAGGCGATATAGGTGCGATGAACTCATTTGCAGCCCCAATAGCTGTTTCAGGTGATCCGGCGATAGCTCCTGCCAGGGGCAGAAAAGTAAGACCCTTGATTAATTCCCTTCTTTTCATAGATGATAGATTTATGCAGGTTTCCCAGATAGCAATTTCATCTATTTTTCAGAGAATAACAAGAGAAGGATTAAGGGTAAATGCAGAAAGCTTAAAGCTAAAAAATGGTTGGTACCAACACCAACCACAGGAAATATCATATTCGTGATACTTGATACTTGATTCTCAAAACTCAATACTCAAATCAACCTATCCTTTATCACCAGCGTCCCGGCAATCTTATCATGCAGACACTGCTGTTTCTTGTCAAAAAATCCCATCATATAACCCAATCCAATAGTGCCTAAACTAATAATTTTGGATAAATTTCTGATTAGTGAACGACCAAAGGCAATAGGAGCTCCCTTCTCGTCGGATACCTTAAGTCCCATTAATATTTTACCCCAGCTCCCTTGTCTCGCTGAAGATTCCATTATGGTACAATAACTAATTTTTGAAACGGGAATGATTGCCAGTCCGGCAACAGAAACAATGATTCGCATTTGCTTCTCATCAATAAAAATCACTACGATTGTGGCAATAACACAATAAATAGCAAAAATAATAAAGTAGTCGATGATAACTGCTAGAAGTCGGACGTCCAGGGAAGCGAAATATTGTGGTTCTCTTATATGAGTTTTGATACCTAAAAATTCACATAATTCAGGAACATCATGAGCTTCTTTATAGTCATCCATATCCTCATTCTTCACAAAGGTTCCTGCCTTAATTTTAAGTCCCTTTAGCTGATCTGATGAATAAGGTCCAGTTGGTTTCCCATTGATAACTACAATATAATCCTTCATTTTTTATATGGAAAAAAACTGTCATCCTGAAATTTATTCGGGATGACAGATTTTAAGTTTCAATCAAAGATATTTAATACTTTGTAACTTCAAATGAAGACAGTCCGCCTTTCAGGCTGATATTAATCTTATTGCCAGCAGTACCATAATTACTGGTTTCATAGGTTCCATCAGATTGTTTGATGAAACCAATAAAATCCTTTGATGATAATCCACTATCCACCACAATTCGGCAACCTGAACTTTCAGGAACTTCTATCTCAACATTCGCTACTCCGGTTTCCACTGCAATTTCAGTCAATGGTAATTTCGAACCAAGCTTTGCCTCAAAAGAAGCCGCACCGCCTTTAAATACCAGTTTTTTAACTTTATAATTAGTGAGGTCAAAAATTGCCTCCCCCGCACCCATTCCTATTATTATATCCCAGACAGGAATATTGTTCAGTTGAATAAGAGTCTTGTTATTCTCCATTTTATCAAGGTTCCAGTTTTGCTTTCCGTCACGCATCCTGAAATTCAGAACTTCAGTTGAATCAATCACAGATTTATTCAGTGTAAACCTTACAGACTGTCTCATCACACTTGCTTGAAACAAGTTAGCTGTTGTATCTGTAAGCCTGAAGCTAGTTGCTCCACCCTGGATGTTCAAACGGGCATTTTCAGATCCATCATATGTTTCAGTAAAAGTTGTTCTGTCACCCCAGTCGTTGCGATCATCATTATTCTCGCTTTTAAAATTCAATGAGCCTCTTCCCTGATCCGGGCGGGTACCCTGATAGGCTATTAATCCTAAAGTAAGTATTGTAAATGCACCTATTATATAAGGAGTTGCAGATTTGTTCCCGAATCTGCTCAGCAGCATGTTAGCACCAATCAGGATTAATAATACCGGCCAAAATTTCCATACTGAACTCCAGTAAAAATCAATCTGATTAAAGTTTTCAAGTAGAAAAATGCCACCTGTAAAGATGAGGATCAAACCCCATACTATTCTTTCGGTTTTCATAATAACTTAGTTTTGCTTTGGGTCAGTATTAGTACTTAAGTCCTCTGTTGGTTCAACGGATACTGTCGTGGTCAAAGGTGTTTCTGATGCAGCAGTTGTACTTTGATTAAATCCATTGTTTTGAGTCCAATTCTCATTCCAGGGTTCTTTTATCCTGGCTTTTGCAAGTGTATATAAACCAATAACGATTAAAATCACTGGCCATAGGTTCTGAAAATCTACCCAGTGTGGAATAAGGTCGAATTCATTCAGAAGAAAAAAAGTTCCGAAGAATATAAAGATTGAACCGGCAATCAGGCGTCCATTTCCATTACCCTTTTTTTTACTTGAAAATGCAGGGTTGGGCATATTTATTGGTTCAGTTACTTTATAATCGACATTAAACTGACTGTAGTTAGGCAGGTAAGGTCTTTTAGGAACAGCAATCCAAAGTACAATATAGGCAAGTATACCTGAAGCTCCTAACACTACTGCTACAACAAATGCGATCCTGATCCAGGTTACGTCTATATCGAAGTATTCTGCAAGACCGGTACATACACCTGCAATCATTTTTTCCTGCTCGATGCGTTGAAGTTTCTTTTCCATTTCTATAAATTTTATTAGTTCAGTTTTTTAAGATCAATTATTATTTTGTTTAATTGATGGATCAAAACTAAGCTATGATTCAATGGTTCTAAATACCAATTAGGTAGGTTATCTAAAGTTCTCGGTAAAGCGCATTAAATCATCGGTAAAAAAGAAAGTTCAATCTATTGTTAAATCTTTCCATACAATGGCCGAATAATAATTTCATCAATATTTGCACCTGAGCTCATTTGAAGGCAGTTTATGATAGATTTTGCTATATCTTCCGAAAGAATAAACCAATCCTTTGGAAGTTCAGTTCCAGTCCATGAATCGGTCAATGTAGAACCGGGCAATACGGCAGTAACTTTGATTCCTGCAGGCCTGAGTTCTTCTCTGAGTGCCTTTGTAAGCCCTAGCATTGCAGCTTTGCTTATACTATATGAACCTGCTCTAACAACAGGCTCCAGACTTGCTATTGAACAAATATTAACAATATGCCCTTTGCCGGACTCCATCATTCTGGCTGCAAAATACTTACTTAAATAATGTGGGGCAAAAACGTTGACCTGCATCTGCCGCTCCAGGCAGCCCTCATCTTCTTCCAAAAGTCCGGATGGAATATATAAGCCTGCATTATTGATCAAAACATCCACACGACCTAAACTATTTTCAGCGAATTCAGCTAATGCCCTGACATCTGAATTTTTTTCCATGTCTGCCCGCATTCCAAAAAATTGGAGTTGGGAAAAGCTATGAATGAGTTCATCCAGAAGGATTTGTACTTCCTTCTGATCTCTGGCACAAAATATGATATTATAATTATTTGCCGCGAGTTCCATTACAATGGATCTTCCAATTCCCTTTGTTGCTCCGGTTACAATTGCATTCATGGATTAAAATTAACAAAATCAATGATGGAGAAGTATTTAATTTGAGGCATAATCACATTTGATTACTTTTGATAAATAACTCTTCTTCCTGCAGCACTGATAAATTTATATTAATATTGCATGACAAGAAAAAAAATAATTTTTAAATGATATTTCATCCATTAGGTAAATATATTTTATTGTTAAAAGCAGTTTTCCGCCGGCCGGAGAAATGGAGTATTTACAGAAAGGAAATTTTTCACGAGATGGTATCAATCGGTGTTGGCTCTTTTGGAATCATTGCAATAATTTCTGTGTTTTTAGGTGCCGTAACTACCGTACAAACTGCCTTTCAGCTTGTAAGTGATTTAATTCCGAAGTCAGTAATTGGCATGATTCTTCGGGATTCATCCATTCTGGAATTAAGTCCAACAATATCAGCAGTGGTTCTTGCTGGGAAAGTTGGTTCGAGTGTAGCCTCACAAATTGGTACTATGCGCGTTACAGAGCAGATTGACGCCCTTGAAATAATGGGTATCAATTCACCTGGGTATCTTATTTTGCCCAAAATTATTGCTGCGGTTACAACAATTCCCTTATTGGTAATCATCTCAATAGGACTTAGTATAACCGGGGGATACTTTGCAGGAACTGCTTCAGGCGCACTTACCGAACAGGATTTTATCACGGGCATCACAACTGACTTCAACCCCTTTACATTTACTGTATGCATGGTTAAGGCTGTAATTTTTGCATTTATCATCACCTCGATATCAGCCTATCAGGGATTTTATACCTCCGGTGGGGCACTTGAGGTAGGGCAATCAAGTACCAAAGCTGTCGTCATAAGTTGTATTGCGATTCTTTTTTCAGATTATGTTATCGCAGAGTTATTGTTATGATAGAGATCAAAAACATTCATAAAACATTTGGCGAAAATCATGTCCTGCAGGGAATTTCAGCAGAGTTTGCAGAAGGAAAATGTAACCTGATTATTGGAGGATCCGGCTCAGGAAAAACCACCCTATTGAAATGTATGATAGGATTACATGAACCTGAAGAAGGCGCTGTATTCTACAATGGTCGTGATTTTACCCGAATGAATTTTGCTACAAGAATTGAAATTCGGACTGAAATAGGCATGCTATTTCAGGGATCCGCTTTATTTGATTCCATGAATGTTGAAGATAATATCATCTTTCCTATCAACATGTTCACCAGTCAGAGTCATAAAGAAAACCTTGATCGTGCCAATTTTTGCCTCGAAAGGGTAAATCTTGCCGGTAAAAATAAATTATTTCCTGCGGAACTTTCAGGCGGAATGAAAAAAAGGGTAGGGATTGCAAGAGCCATCGCAATGAATCCCAAGTATTTGTTCGTAGATGAACCCAACTCCGGATTAGATCCTAAAACTGCTATTGTGATTGATGAACTGATTCAGGAGCTCACCACAGAATATAACACAACTACTATTGTAGTAACCCATGATATGAATTCAGTGATGGGTATCGGCGATAATATCATCTTCCTTCATGGTGGGAAAAAATGGTGGGAAGGTACAAACAAGGAAATTTCATCAACCGATAACAAAGAATTAAATGAATTTGTTTTTGCAAGCAAATTCATGCAGACATTACAGAAAAAATAAAATTACCCTGCTCGGCTGTATTAGACGGGTAAAATAGCATAACAATGATTCAACTGTTAAGTCCGCAAAACTGGAAAGATTACGAGCTGATCGATTGCGGCAATTTTGAAAAGCTGGAGCGTTTCGGAAATGTGATCCTGATCCGCCCCGAACCACAAGCAGTATGGGGGAAAAGGTATCCTGAAAGTGAGTGGACAAAACAACATCACATCCGGTTTAAAGGCCGTTCTGCAACGTCAGGAGAGTGGATCAAAAAAGATCAGAAAACCCCCGACCGATGGCATATTAGCTATAAAAATGAGGATATCAAGCTACAGTTCAGACTGGCACTCACCTCATTCAAGCATTTGGGAATATTCCCTGAACAGGCTGTAAACTGGGATTATATTATTCGCAGTGTCAAGAATTTCAAAACTAAACGGCCAAAAGTCTTAAACCTCTTTGCGTATACAGGAGGAGCCTCTCTCGCAGCATGCGCTGCAGGTGCCGAAACAACACATGTAGATTCTATAAAACAGGTGGTAAGCTGGGCAAATGAGAATCAAACGCTTTCCGGACTTGAGAATATACGCTGGACAGTTGAGGATGCCCTGAAATTTGTAAAACGTGAAGTGAAGCGGGGAAATAAATATAACGGAATTATTTTGGATCCTCCGGCATACGGACATGGACCCAATGGAGAAAAATGGAAACTGGAAGATAATATCCGGGAGATGATGGATGATGTTGTAAAACTATTGGATGAAGATGAGCATTTTCTGATCTTAAATACTTATTCACTTGGCTTTTCGTCTGTAATCGTTGAAAATCTAATTCTTTCTTCCTTTCCCGATGTTCTAAACCTAGAAACCGGTGAACTTTATCTTCAGGCAAGCTCGGGTTATAAATTACCTCTGGGGGTGTTCGGAAAATTCTGCAACTTTTAGAAAAAAAAAATCCGCATGACAAACGCTTGCTCAAATTCATTTGCGGAAGCCTCATCCAAACTCAAAACAATTTCGATTAACAAATAAGCTTCTTAACAATTACATCTGATATTTAGCATTTAAAACACAATCTATGAAAACTGGAAAACTTAGTCCAAGTATACTTTCAATTTTATTCCTTGCAATCTTTTTTACAAACTGCAGTGAATCAAAAAGTAAAACAGATTCTAAAACCCAACTTAAAACTGCAGCAAATATCAAGACATCAGATGATGATCAGAGAGAAGAAAAATTAGCAGCAGAGCGTATTGAATATGCTCCGGTTGATACTGCACTATACAACAAAAAATTAAAGGAATTAGCAAACGGCGATACTACCGGAAAATGGCCGGTTAAAGAGCAACCCTACCCCCTTCCTGGTGCCATTTTGCCTTTTAAAAGAGTGGTAACCTATTATGGAAACCTGTACTCCAAAAAAATGGGCGCTTTAGGTGAATATGCTCCTAAAGAGATGTTGAGAATGTTATACGCAGAGGTTGCGAAATGGGAAAAAGCTGACCCTAAAACTCCGGTACAACCGGCCCTTCATTATATTGCTGTTGTTGCCGCAGGTGATCCCGGCAAGGATGGTAAATACAGAAATCGAATGCCTGATAAACAGATCGATTCAGTTTTAACCATATCCAGAATGAAGAAAGATATGATCGTGTTCCTTGATATTCAAGTTGCACTAAGCACAATCCGGGAGGAACTTCCACGTCTCGAAAAATATTTAATAATGCCAAATGTTCATCTTGGCATAGATCCCGAATTCTCAATGAAAGGTGAAGTTCTTCCGGGTAGAAAGATTGGAACCTATGATGCATCAGAGATCAATTATGTATCAGAATACCTCGCGAAACTGGTAAAAACCCATAAGCTGCCCCCTAAAATTTTTGTTATCCATCGTTTCACCAAAAAAATGGTAACCAATTATCAAAGTATCAAACTGAGACCTGAAACACAGATTGTGATGCATATGGATGGATGGGGTGAACCTGAACTTAAAATGGGAACACACCGTCAGTTTATCTATTCAGAACCGGTGCAGTTTACAGGATTTAAAATTTTCTATAAAAATGATCTAAAAAAAGCTCCAAACCGTTTAATGACTCCTCAGGACCTGATGAAGCTTAAACCACAACCAAGCTATATTCAGTATCAGTGAAGATTAAAATTCAATAATGAATTCAATTTAAGGAAGGTTATTTAGGTTTATAATTACACAGTACAGGATCTTGAGCCAAATAATTTGATTTTGGAAACCAATACCTGTGTGTTATAGCTTAGTTCAGTCCTTTCCTCCGGAGTATTTCCGGCAAGAAATTGCGTTCTATTTCAAAATACGAATAGCCGGAAGATACCTCCTCCGGCAAGGTTTATTTTACCCGGAGCTGTTTTTCATCGGGACGGGCAGCCCGCCAAAAGGATCAACCATTTGAAATAGTCCACGGTGGCAGTTTTAGCTAATCCCTCTAAAAGATGGTATAATTCTCTGAAATTCTTTACAGCGTTGTTATAATTCTCTCACAATAAATTCTCACATTTATTAATATGGAACAAGCAATTTTTGGTGGTGGCTGCTTTTGGTGCACAGAAGCAGTTTTTCAGAATTTAAAAGGGGTAACAAAGGTAGTATCAGGCTATATGGGAGGGCATAAACTCAATCCTACGTATGAGGATATCTGCAATGGAGATACCGGACATGCAGAAATAATAAGGATTGAATTTAATCCGGAAGAAATCTCTTTTGAAGAGCTTTTGCTCGTATTCTTTAAAACCCATGATCCAACTACTCTGAATATGCAGGGAAATGATGTTGGCACTCAATATCGTTCGGTTGTTTTCTATGAAAATCAAGAACAGAAACTTACCGCTGAAAACATGATTGATCAATTGGAAAAAGATATGGTGTTTGAACGGGCAATTGTCACTGAAGTAACACCGGTATCCATATTTTATTCGGCCGAAGATTATCATCAGGATTATTATAACAATAACGCAAATAAAGGATACTGTGTTCATGTTATTCAGCCGAAGCTGCATAAATTTATCAGGGAGTTTAGGGATAAATTAAAATAAGGCTGACAGGGTTTGAAACCCTGTCAGCCTTTAGAATAATCCAAGCTGTCCTTTATCATCAGCATCCGGGTCATCGGTATTCGTGATTTCAAAATCAATGTTATTTGCTGGCTTTATTTCTTCTTTTGGTAGTTCCTCCGAAACTATCGGAGCATCCTGTTCCACAGCCAGTTTAACCTCAGTAACATCCCCAACAATCTCTTCATCACTTTCAGCATGCTGCATTGATTCAGTTTCTGACAAGGGCTCTTTCGCATTAACTTCAGTGCCCATTGCTGGCTCCATTTCAATATCAATATCCCTTGCCCTGGAAGTAACAGAGGTATCGGTATCATCAACCGGTTGATTAGGTTCAGAATCCATGGCAAGAATCTCTTCATCCTCCTCAATAGTAGAAGGAAGAAGGTTAATCTCTTTCACTTCATGAGGGGTTAGCCTGTTTCCCATAGCCTTCATGCCCTTAACCTCAATAACCTCACTCAAATCAATTTCAGATTCCTCTGCGATTTTGGTTTTACCCTTCAATACGTCGAGTCTAATCTTGGGTTGAACATGCCCCGAGATCAGAATCAGTTTTGATCCGGGTTCTTCGCTAATGATGCTGGACTTTTTACCGATAGAGGCATTTTCAAAAACGAATCGCTTGAGATAATGAACACCCGATTTGCCTTCCAAATAAATCGAAGTAAATACTTTTTCAGAATTAAACTTCTCAATAATTAGCAATTTATCATCAAAATGATTACTCAAATCAAAGCTACTGAGTTCATAGATACCCTGTGAATTTAGAGTTAGAACTCTGTCGTCACCATCAAATTCACCAAGATATTTCCCTCTTCTATCCACATTTAAACGTTTCAAAACATCATCATACCAGATTTTACGTCCGGATAATGTGGAAAGACCCTTGCTCTTTAAAAGCACTTTCTTGACCGGGTATTTAGTCACAATATTACCCATAGAACTTCTACCTTTGATCACCTGATCAGCAAAATCAAGATCAAATTGAAGTTTTTTGAGTTTAGAATGAGGCTTAAGCTGAACATTAATTATTTCCGCTTCTCCATTTGGATTTGCAGTAAAATACAGCACTCTCGATCCCTTGCCACCCTTGGTCAGGTCATATTCTTTATCTCGGGTAACACCCAACACGGAAAATCGTTTAATATAGGATGTGCCACTTACCCCATCTCTGTAAATCAGGTTATAAACCGTGCGCTCATCATTCTTTTTAAACACCTGGGCATGTACTATCCCCTTGCCGGCAAAGGTCTTCTCAGCAACTTTTGAAACGTTGAATTTACCATCCTCCCTGAAAACAATCACCTCGTCCAAGTCAGAACAATCACACACAAATTCATCCTTACGTAATCCGGTTCCAATAAATCCATCTTCCCGGTTCATGTAGAGCTTAACATTTGCCAGAGCTACTTTTGAGGCCTCCACACGATCAAATGCTCTGATCTCAGTCTTACGTTCCCTGCCTGAACCATACTTACTCTTTAACTTTTCAAACCAGGCAATTGCATAATCAGTAAGATGTTTTAAATGCTTGTTAACCTCTTTAATATCACTTTCCAAAGCCAGTAACTGCTCGTCAGATTTCTTGAGATCAAAGCGTGTAATACTGCTCATCGGTTTATCGATTAGCTTTTTATAATCCTCGGGATGGATTTCACGATATAACTGAGAAAAGAAAGGGCTGAATAACTTATTTAAAACCTCAACTACCGCTTCAAAATTACCGGAACCTTCGTACTCCGGGTTCTTGTACATTCCTTCCTGAATAAATATTTTAAGCAAGGAGCTAAAAAAAATCTTTTCCTTTAACTCCGCAAGTTTAATTTCAAGCTCAAGTTTAAGCAGGCCTTTAGTGTGCTGAGTACTCTCAACCAGAATATCATTCACACTCATGAAGTAAGGCTTATCACCCTTAATGATACAGGTATTAGGGGAAATAGAAACCTCGCAATCAGTGAATGCATAAAGCGCATCAATCGTCACATCTGGCGAGATTCCCGGTGCGAGATGAATGATGATCTCAACATCCTTAGCCGTATTATCTTCAATCTTTTTGATCTTGATCTTGCCTTTATCGTTGGCCGAGATCACACTGTCTATAAGTCCGCCGGTAGTGGTTGTATAAGGTATCTCAGTTATGGCAAGAGTCTTCTTATCCCGTTCAATAATCTTAGCCCGCACTCTGATCCTACCACCCCGCATCCCTTCGTTGTAATTACTAAAATCGGCCATACCACCCATCTGGAAATCGGGTAAAAGATCGGGACGATTACCTTTAAGGACTTCAATTGAGGCGTCAATCAATTCCACAAAATTATGAGGCATGATTTTGGTCGCAAGTCCAACTGCAATACCATCAGCACCCTGGGCAAGTAATAGTGGAAATTTAACAGGAAGAGTAACCGGTTCCCTATTTCTGCCATCGTAACTACTTTGCCATTCAGTAGTATCAGGGTTGAATACAACCTCATTTGCGAATTTAGATAGCCTGGCTTCAATATATCGTGGCGCTGCTGCAGAATCACCTGTAATCGGATCTCCCCAGTTACCCTGAGTATCAATCAGTAAATTCTTTTGACCGATTTGAACCATGGCATCACCGATTGAGGCATCCCCATGTGGATGATACTTCATCGTATTACCAATTACATTGGCAGCTTTATTAAACCGCCCATCGTCCATTTCTTTTAAAGAATGTAAAATACGACGCTGAACCGGCTTTAAACCATCATAAATATGTGGAACGGCGCGATCCAGAATAACATAGGACGCATAATCTAAAAACCAATTTTCATATAATCCGGAAAGCGATGTTACATTGTGTAAAGCTTTTTCTTCGCCTGCTGTATTGTAGTTTTCGCTGTCTGTACTTTCTATTTCTTCACTCATCCTTAAGTATGAAATTCTATTGTGGTAAATATAAGTTATCAGATTAAAAACCAAGCGCTAAGTTTTAAACAGCCCCTGATTAAATTTTGTTTGCAGATATTGAAATACTTAATTGCTGAAAACTGTCACTTAAAAATTTGTCATATAATCAGATTGAAAATTGACCTTCACTATTTTAATTTAAATTCGGTTATGAAGGCAACCATTTGAATCCTTTTTTCGTGTATACAACAAATAGCTATTAAATTGAATAATTCGGTTCAGCAATTACCTGAAAAACTGCGCAAAGATTGTATGAGCGGGGTGGCTGGTAGTCAGAAAAAGTTGTATTATAATTTTTATGGCTTTGCTATGGGGATATGTTTGAGGTATGCCCGAAACAGGGATGAGGCAGTAGAGATATTAAATGATGGTTTTTATAAAGTTTTAACACGTTTAGATAAGTATGACCCCTCAAAGCCATTCTTACCTTGGCTTAGGAATAAATTTTAGAATTGCAAAAGGTATTTCTGCAGGTACCGGTATATACTATTCACAAAAGAAGTATAGTTCCGATAGAAACTCATACTTTACGTCCCTAAAACCATTCTCAACCTGGGTAAGTTACTCCAGACGAATTGATGCTGATTGTCGTGTGATTGATATTCCGCTTAACATGAACGTATCCTTAATTAAAACTCCAAAGGCCAGTATTATAGCAACTGCAGGATTATCTTCATACATTATGCTATCTGAGAATTACAATTTCATTTATACTCCTACAATCTTATTTCCTTACACAGGAAGAGATTATACAATCAAAAATCAAAACCAGCACATCTTAAGTGTTGTCAATTTATCTGTTGGAGTTGAAAAGCCAATTGGAAATCAAACCAGCATTGTTATCCAGCCTTATGCCAAATTACCAATATCAGGAATCGGACAAGGTGCAACAGAATTGAAATCGTTCGGAATTGGATTCCAGCTTAATTACTCCATGAAGAAAAAGAATAAATTCTTCAGCAGAAAACAGGAATAATTAATTTTTCTTAACAAACACCAATTCAACACGACGATTTAATTGCCGGCCGTCATCATTCATATTATCTGCAACTGGTGTTGTATATGATTTGCTGAGGGCAGGTATCCGTATTTTCTCACCAAGAATTTCACTGACAGCAGTTACAACGGCCTTATTTCTACGATCTGAAAGTGCATAGTTGTAATCCAGACTTCCGTAATTATCCGTGTGACCTGATATATTAATTGAATATTGATTTCTTACCTGCTTAAATTTATCAATAGCATTCCGGAGTTTAGACATTTCTGTCTCTGTAATTTCTGACTTATCAAAATCAAAAAGGACAACAATATTTGGCATATCAACTTCCGGTTCTGTAATCGCAGCTTTCTTCTGTGCAGGTGATGGTACATCAACAGGTTTTGGAGCAGCTATTGAACCCTTCTTAGGTTGAGCAGGCTGAACAACAGGTTGAGAAGCAACGGTAGTTGGCTGAGAAGCAATAGCGAGAGCTTGTTGGGAAACAGGATTGGGAACTTGTTGAGAAACGGCAAGCGGCTGCACTGCAGATTTAGCAATTTCCATTTTAAAATTTGAAGGAAGAATTTCCTCAATCGTTTTTCCCTGTAGGATAAGATTGGCATCAATTACCTTGCTCAAATCAGGGTAATCGATAAATCCAGGCTGCTGAATATCTTTTTTAGAAGTCAGACTTCTGTCCTCAATAAACACTCCTGAATCATAAATATTATCTGAAACATCAGCGATAACAATCTTTAGATGATATTTCTTGTATGGGGTAACAAAACTTTGCGCCACAAGCTTTTTAGTGATTCCATCGTAACGCAAATTACGGTAAAGGTTAGCATCAAGAGTTTTCAATAGCTCCGGATCAGCCTGAATTACCGTTTGGTCACCGGGAACTGGACCGTTTATGGCAAAAATTGAACCAATACCTCTTAGTACTCTGCCCGGTAAAGTCCCTTTGTAGGTTGATTTTAATGGTTCCTGTCTTTTGATAACAACCTGTTTATATAAATTATTATCGATAAAGTGATCCTGGTTCAGTTTAAAGTTTACTGTATTTATACTTACAGGAACTTCACCTCCGGGGATCAAAGCGATATTCTTAGAACTGCTCTCATCAGATACGATAAATGCGAAAATATCATTATAAGGTGAATCCACATATTCTGGATATTCATCAGAGCCAAACTGATAATTAAATTGAATACTGTTATCCAGGGGAACAAAATCGAACTCAACACTGCAGATATCAAATAACTTACCGCCTAAAATGGCCGCTAGATCAGGATCAGTTTGGGGAGATAAGATATCTCCAAAAGTTGAACTTTGATTATGGGAATTATTATATCCTGCAACATTATAGGAGTTTCCTGTTGAAAGAATTAAACCCTTTTGAACCTGCAAAATATTGCCTGCACTTGTATAGGACAAGGAAGAAAGCGGATATCCTTTAAATTTAATATTCCCAACAACCACTCCCTGTCCGCTAAAATTTTTCTTTACCCATTCGTCCACCTTGATGGACGATAATCTGATCTGTGCGATACTATCCGCGGCAGATAATAAAACTGCAATAAGCAGGAATAAATATTTCTTCATCATTAGTCGATATAATAAATCGGATTTTCAATAAAGTTCTATTGAAAACTCCAATTTAACAAGGGATGGGATAAAATAACATCCACGCAATACACAATTTACGATTATTTTTGAAGTCTTGTTTCTGCAAAGGCAAAAGGAAGCAAACTTTTTATTCCTGCCGTACAAATAACAGACCCATTGAGGCAATAAAAGAGAACATTGATCGGACTAGACTGTTTCTTTTCGTATTCTGCCATAACCTGAAGGCATGCTCCGCATGAGGTAACCGGTTCCTTTATTTCAAAATGATCAGTCTGCGCACTTATTGCCATACTAATTATCTTGTCATTGGGATATGAAGAACCAATAGCGAAGAGCGCAACCCGTTCAGCGCATAAACCTGAGGGATAAGCCACATTTTCCTGATTACTTCCATACACTACCTTCCCACTCGCGAGTAGTACAGCCACCCCAACCCTGAAACCAGAATAGGGCGAATGAGAACTTGCCATTGCTTTTAGTGAATCGAGGCAAAGATTTCTATCGGAATTATTTAATTCATCAATAGAAGAATATTCCACAAAAGAAATGGAAATATTTTTTTTCTGTATCACAGGGCATCTGCTAATAATGCTGCCGCTTCCTGCTCCTCAGCAAGAAAATCAACCTCCACACGTAGATTCTGAATAATATGCTGCTGCCTGTCGGGGGTATTTTTACCCATATAATACTCCAGTATGTTCTTGATACCTTGTTCTTTTGAAAGAATTACAGGATCAAGACGAATATTTGCTCCAATAAATAATCCGAACTCCTCGGGTGATATTTCACCCAATCCCTTAAATCTGGTTATTTCAGGCTTGTTACCTAGTTTATGTATCGCCCGCTGCCGTTCTTCATCACTGTAACAGTAAATAGTTTCCTTTTTATTTCTGACCCTGAAAAGCGGAGTTTGAAGAATTGAAACATGTCCTGCTTTAACCAAATCTGGGAAAAACTGAAGGAAAAAGGTCATCAGTAATAATCGGATGTGCATTCCATCAACATCGGCATCAGTGGCAAAGACAATATTGTTATACCTTAAATTATCCAATCCGTCCTCAATATTCAATGCATGCTGAAGCAGATTAAATTCCTCATTTTCATAAACTACCTTTTTTGTCAAACCAAAGCAATTCAGAGGCTTGCCTTTCAAACTGAATACTGCCTGAGTCATTACATCCCTGGATTTTGTAATAGAGCCACTCGCAGAATCTCCCTCAGTTATAAATAAGGTAGTATCTTGCTTTCGTTCATGATTATCTTCAAAATGAATTTTGCAATCCCTCAATTTTTTATTGTGTAATGATGCTTTTTTTGCACGTTCATTCGCCAGTTTTTTGATGCCGGCAATATCCTTTCGTTCACGTTCCGACTGAAGTATTCGCTTTAAAAGAGCATCCGCATCAGAAGGGTGTTTATGCAGATAATCATCCAGTTCCTTTTTAAGGAAATCATTAATGAAAGTACGAACTGAAGGACCATCAGGAGCTATATTTTGTGAGCCAAGTTTGGTTTTCGTTTGCGATTCAAATACAGGCTCCTGAACTCTGATTGAAATAGCAGAAACTATAGAAGCCCTAATATCCGAAGCATCAAACTCCTTTTTATAAAATTCACGGATTGTTTTAACAACTGCTTCCCTGAATGCTGCCTGATGTGTTCCTCCTTGTGTGGTATGCTGCCCATTCACAAAAGAATAATATTCTTCACCATATTGCTGACCATGGGTCATTGCCACCTCTATATCCTCACCCTTCAGGTGAATGATTGGATACCTCAGGGTCTCCGCCTCAGTATTACGGGTCAGCAGATCATATAAACCCCTTTCAGAGAAAAACTTCGTTCCATTAAAATTAATCGTGAGTCCGGAATTAAGAAATACATAATTCCAGATCATACTCTCTACAAACTCAGGGATATAATGGTAATTCCTGAAAATGGTTTCATCGGCATAAAAAACAACCGCAGTTCCGTTTCTTTGGGTGCTTTCAGTTTCAGGTAAGTCGTTCAGAAGAACCCCCTGTTCAAATTCAGCCTTTTTAGTCCGACCATCACGATAAGACTGAACAGTAAAACTTGATGAAAGTGCATTTACTGCCTTAGTACCTACGCCATTTAAACCAACTGATTTCTGAAAAGCTTTTGAATCATATTTACCACCTGTATTAATTTTTGAGACACAATCGATCACTTTTCCAAGCGGAATACCACGACCATAATCACGAATAGAAACCTTTTTATCGCTTACTGTAACCTCAATTGTCCGGCCGGAGCCCATTACAAACTCGTCAATAGAATTATCCAGAATTTCTTTAAGTAAAACGTAGATTCCATCATCATAAGCTGATCCATCTCCCAGCTTGCCAATATACATGCCTGGTCTCAGGCGAATATGTTCTTTCCAGTCGAGCGACCGAATACTATCATCACTATAATCTATTTCAGCCATCCTTATCTAAATAATACCTTTACAACTACAAATTTAAAATTTAGATTGGCATGGGTCCTGCTTAGATTTCAACATTTAAACACCGGAATTGAATCGCTGGTTTATTTCGTTACTGTTTAATGCTTTGACCTATATTCTCAAGAAAATGCGATGTAATTTACCCAAAAGTGGATATTGAACACATGAGATAGGTTTTTGAAACAAACAACAAAACGGACTAATTATTAGGTCGTGTTCGTACCTCCTTCGTAACTTGTTCGTACAAAGCCCTTTTTTGATACCCTTAAGGCTATGTTCTACGAACATGGTACGAACATGGTATGATGTTGGTACCGTGATGGTCATGACTTAAAATAGTTGGGGTTTTCCTACTTGACCCAGAATGGGTCAAATGTTTATAGTCTTAGGTAAACACGGAAATCCTGACCCTGTAGGGGTCATATGTGAGAGCTTCTAATACATTCGACCCCTTCAGGGTCGGATAAGCCGATTTAAAGAGGTTTCTATAAACATACGACCGCCTTCGTGATCGAAGTAAAACATCTCTCCGATTAAGTGATTCCAACAAGACAAAAACTATAAAACAAAAAAAAGGGCTCCTCTAAGGAACCCTCATCAAATATAATTTATTGTGGTTACACCTTTCTTAATCTGATGATATGCAGATGATGCATTAATTTGATAATCGGATAAGAAGGATCGAACTCGTACCATTTCAAGGCAAAATTCACATTGTTCGGTTTTTTATGGTGGTTGTTCTGAAACAATTCTCCAAGCATTAAAAAGTCGAGTGGGAGAGAATTCTTGCTATGATCATGATTATCATAATTTGAATAACCATATTTATGTCCGCACCAGTTAACTACCGCACCGTGGATTGGTCCCATTAGAAAATGAATTGGAAGCAATAAAAACATCCACCAATAC
>CAMBFY010000017.1 GCA_945865415.1 Sphingobacterium thalpophilum | reverse complement strand
TTTATGATTATTCAACTTTCTCGAAAGAACCGGAGGTTTCGGGTAAATTCAAAAGGTAGATTGATTCATATGAGAATTGAGGTAGGAATTATGACCTATGAGGACTGAGGTCTGAAGACAGAGGAATCCGTTACAAAATAATGTTCTTTATTATAATCAAAGAGTGTAGACCCTGATGTTCTAAACAGATTTCTCCCACGCATCTCAATGATTTAAAATGGGATAATACCACCCGCGTGTTCGAAATGACAGTAACTCAATTCTTCACTCTCCATTCTCAACTGTCAACTGTCAACTATCTACATTCTTTCAGGAACTCGTATTCCCAACAAAGCCATACCTTTTTTAAGAACAGATGCAGTTGCCGATGCCAGATCTAGTCTAAAATTTTTGGCACTCAAATCTTCAGCCTTTAGTATACTCTCCTCATGATAAAACTTGTTGAAAAGTTTTGCCAGCTCAAAAATGTAATTGGCAATATGAGCCGGACTGTATTCCTTGGCCGCAGCAGCGATAAAACCGGGGTATTTGCTTAGGTTAACTATTAATTCTTTTTCAAGTATGGTAAGATCCGGTGAATGACTAAGTGTAAGCTTTGATTTATAATCGGCTTTTGCCAAAACTGAACAGATTCTGGCATGCGTATACTGAATAAATGGCCCTGTATGGCCCTGGAAATCAATGGACTCGTTAGGATCAAACAAAAGCCTCTTCTTAGGTTCAACTTTTAATAAGAAAAATTTAAGCGCACCTAAGCCAATCATATGGTAAAGATCTGCTTTCTCATCAGCAGAAAATCCATCAACCTTTCCCAATTCTTCTGTACGTTCCTGTGCAGTACGGATCATATCATCCATTAATTCATCCGCATCCACTACTGTACCTTCCCTTGATTTCATTTTACCGGAAGGTAAATCAACCATACCATAAGATAGATGATATAATCCTTCTGCCCATGACTTCCCTAATTTTTGGAGAATAAGAAACAAGACTTTAAAATGATAATCCTGTTCATTTCCAACAACATAAATTGACTTATCAACTTTAAAATCATCATATTTTAACTGGGCTGTTCCAAGATCTTGCGTAATATACACTGAAGTTCCATCCGCACGAAGAACAAGTTTCTGATCCAATCCATCTGCGGTAAGATCTATCCAGACAGAACCATCTTCCTTTTTGAAAAACACTCCTCTCTCCAATCCTTCATCAATGATATCTTTTCCAAGCAAATACGTATCAGACTCATAATAATACTTCGCAAAGTCAACACCAAGCATAGTATAGGTTTGTTCAAAACCCGCATAAACCCATGAATTCATCAGTGACCATAATGCCTTAACATTAGGATCAGCTGCTTCCCATTTCAATAGCATTTCCTGTGCCTGTTTGATTGCAGGAGCGTTCTTTTTGGCATTCTCTTCTGTCTCACCTCCCTGAACCAATTCGGCAATCTGCCTTTTATACTCCTGATCAAAAATCACATAATATTTACCAACCAGATGGTCGCCTTTTAACCCGCTGCTTTCCGGCGTTTCTCCCTTACCAAATAATTGCCAGGCCAGCATCGACTTACAAATATGAATGCCCCGGTCGTTAACCAGATTTACCTTGATAACCTGGTAGCCATTTGCTGATAGAATCGCTGCAACAGAATATCCCAGTAAATTATTACGAACATGCCCCAGGTGCAATGGTTTATTGGTATTTGGGGAAGAATACTCCACCATAACCCTTTTCCCGTTTGATGGAAACTGTCCGAACCCCTGATTTAAAACATTGTTAAGTAACTGATCAATCCAATAAGAGTCTGCAATTGAAAGATTCAGAAAACCTTTGATCACATTAAACTCAGTTACTTCAGTGATATGCTCCCTGAGATATTCACCCAACTCAATACCGGTTTGTTCAGGCGTTTTTTTTGAAATTCTTGTAAAAGGAAAAGTTACCACTGTAACCTGACCTTCAAACTCCTTTCTGGTTTCCTGAATGACGATGCTATCTATTCCGATTTCAGTTTGATAAAGTTCTGAAACGGCCCTTTGAATATGCTCAGTTATGCTATGTTCTATTGTCATGTGCTATGGGTGAATACCCTAAAAATTTAATCGTTTCTTAAAGCGTTTGTTGCCCGCAATAAAATCTCAAAAGCATTTTCAGCCATTAGGTTTTCACGGTCAAGTGTTGGATTTACTTCCACCATCTCAAAAGCACAAACTTTTTCACTGTACATTAAACGAGCAAGCAAATTGCCTGCTTCCCTTTCGGTAATTCCATTTGGCACCGGTGTTCCTGTTCCTTTTGATATTGCAGAATCCAGGGCATCCACATCGAAGGAGATATAAATCAAATCACAGTTTTGCAGATATTTCAATGTATCCAGAGCAACACGCTCTACCCCTCTTTTCCTGACTTCAGCAGGAGGAAAATTTTTAACTTTATGCTTCTTTAGTAAATCTTGTTCAGGCAGCTCAGAATCACGCATGGCAATGTAAACCAGGTCGCTATATTTTATTTTGGGTGCAATATTGGCAACGTTCTTTAATTGGTACCAGTAATTAACAGTCTCCTGATCCAGCACATTCATTTTTGACTCTAAATTATCTTCGTCCAAAACTATTGCCAGGGGCATTCCATGCAAATTTCCTGAAGGTGTTGTATAAGGAGAGTGTATATCAGAATGAGCATCAATCCATATCACACCAAGCCTACTTTTCGGAAATGCCTTCCGGATACCTGAAATGCTTCCTGCAGAACAACTGTGATCACCAGACAAAATAATCGGAAACTCCTTGTTTGCTAGTGTTCTGGCAACCTCCTCAGAAATACGTTCCACCATTGTCAGCACCCCGGATATTCTTTTAGCATGTTGATTACCCGCTGTTTCAAGCAAAAGATGATTCTCGTTTGGAATCTCAACGGACTTATACTTTTTAAAATACCTGCTGCCAAAGTCGAGCGCAGCTATTTTAATTGCATCAATACCTAAACTTGAACCGCGTGTTCCGGCACCCAATTCCGATTTTACTTCAATTATTCTTAATTCACGCATCTAATTTCTGTGGCTTTAAACATGGTAATTTTTTTTAATTGTCGTACTATGTTCTATGCTATATGCTTTTTATATCTTTGCCAAAATTATAAAAAAATGCAGAGTTACGCGGAGTTTCTTGATTTAAGCGTGGGCTTCCCTCAGGATGGTTTTGATATCATTGATGATGAACTTTATTTCCATGATCTTAACTTAATGGAAATGATTGAAACCTATGGTTCCCCACTAAGGTTTACCTACCTTCCAATAATAAGTAAAAAAATACAGCAGGCAAAACTGTTGTTCCAGGCAGCCATAGTAAAAAACAATTATCGTGGTGGCTATAAATATTGTTATTGTACCAAAAGCTCACACTTCAGACATATTGTTGAGGAGGCTTTACGAAACGATATTCACCTGGAGACGTCTTCTGCATTTGATATGCCAATGATAGATGCCCTGGAAAAGAAAGGTGCATTGAACAAAGATATCACGGTGATTTGCAATGGGTTCAAAACCTTCCAGTACAAACAATATATCATTGACATGCTGCATGATGGATTTAAAAATATTATCCCGGTTTTAGATAATAAAGAAGAATTCAATATTTACGATGATGAACTGGATATTCCATGTAGCCTTGGGATGCGTATAGCTGCAGAAGAACAGCCTGATTCGCAATTCTATACCTCTAGATTAGGCATCAGAATGGAAGATATTATTGATTTTTACAATCATAAAATTGATCCCAACCCCAATTTTAAAGTAAAATTGCTGCATTTCTTTATTAATTCAGGTATATCTGATACCCCCTATTATTGGAATGAACTCGAGAAATATACGATACTATATTGTAAATTCAAGAAAATAAATCCTGATCTGGATACGCTCGATATCGGTGGCGGTATGCCATTCAAGGATTCTCTAGCATTTGATTTTGACTATGAATATATGGTCAATGAGATTGTTAAAAGAATCAAAGAAATTTGTGCAGAATATGATGTAATTGAGCCTGATATCATCACTGAGTTTGGTAAATACACTGTTGCCGAAGCTTCAGGAATTCTTTATAAAGTTTTAGGCAGAAAACAACAAAATGATCGTGAAAAATGGCTGATGCTTGATGGCTCTTTTATAACCAATTTACCTGATGTATGGGCAATGAATCAGAAATATATACTTACACCAATTAACAATTGGGATTCTGAATACGAACGTGTTAACCTTGGCGGAATAACCTGTGACGGACAAGACTATTACAGTCAGGAAGCTCACATGAATAACGTATTTATGCCTAAAACCAGAAAAGTGCAATACATAGGATTTTTTCATACCGGTGCTTATCAAGAGGTACTTAGTGGTTATGGAGGTATTCACCATTGCCTGCTTCCTTCACCAAAACACGTAATTATCAGACGTAACCGCGACGAAACCTTTAATTTCGAAGTGTTTGGCGAAGAACAAAACAGTAAACAGGTATTGAAGATATTGGGTTACTAGTCCGAGTCAAGCCTGGACTAATACGGATCTAAGAACTCCATTCTATTATGCAGAACTACTATTTATTTTTATTTTGCCTGTTTCCACTGATGTCTTGTTCTCAAAACAAAACAAGGGATACTCGTTTAGAAATAAACCAAAAACTGGTTCCTGAGCAAAATTTCACTACTCTGAAGTTTGAGGCAGAAGGAAAACCTTGTGTCGCTTTAATAAACAATCGATACATTGATTTCAAAGAAAAATCAAGCTTTTCCCTGTCACTCTTTATTACGGTAAATACCCTAGAAAAAAACAAAGATGGCCACCCACTTGAAAAGGAAATTGAACTATTCAATAAGCTACAAACGGATATCATTTCAGGATTAAGCAGAGAAATTGGAACATATTGTTATGTGGGAACTACCACAATGCCGGGCTATCGAGATATTCTGTTATACATTGCTCCAAAGGACAGAGAGAAGGCAGGTGATATTTTAAAGAAATTTAAAGATGAAAACAGTCGTGTAGATTCTATTTCCTTTGAAGATGATCCGGAATGGGAAGCTGTTGCCTCATTTTATGAAGCTATTTCTTTGAAAAATTAAGCGTCGAACTTATCCAAAAGTTTAATCAGTGTTGCAAAATCTTTTGGATATGGCGCCTCAAAGGTTTTCTCTGTATTTTCATCAATTTTAAAAGTAATTCTTCTTGCATGCAAGGCAAAGCGCTTCATTACAGGAAGCTCTTCCTGATCTTTACTCAAGCGGTAAGCACGCTTAATTTCAGATAAATAGACTGGTTTCCCTCCATACATCTCATCGCCGGCAATATTTGCCCGCTGTGAGGCAAGATGAATCCGTATCTGGTGCATTCTGCCAGTAATTGGGCGGCATTCTACCAAAGTATAATGTTTATAATATTTCAGAGAATTAAAGATAGTTTCTGCAGGTTTTCCTTCCTGACGATTAATTGCCACATTTTTTGTTCCTAGATTTAAAATAGGGAGATCAACGTGTAATTCCTCAAATAAATGAGTACCGTTTATAACTGCGTGATACACTTTGTTCACTTTCCTGTGTTCAAACTGCATGGATACAAAACGATAGGTTTCCGGATTTTTTGCTATAATCAAAACTCCTGATGTCTCACGATCAAGTCGATGACAAATTTGTGCATCATCAGAGTACTGTTTAGCCATTCTGAGCAGATTCATTTCCCCGCCTTCCCTGTCGTCCAGTGAACTTAAAAAAGCAGGTTTATTAACAAGGATCAGATTGTTATTCTCAAAAAGTATTAGATCTTCAAATATTGGAAATTTCACTCATGCAGTATTAGACCGCAAAAATAGGATATTAATTTTGCAGAGCGAATTTTAAGCTTAAAGTTGAAAGCTTAAAGTCTAAAGCTAATCGCAAAATTCAAAATGGAAGAAACTACTCTTAAAGGTTTCTGCTTTTGGCTTTTATCTTTCGAAAGGCTTATTTTAATTCAAACTTATAGCCTACTCCTTTTACGGTACTCACATATTTATCTCCAAGCTTTTCCCTGAGCTTGCGTATGTGAACATCAATGGTACGATTGGTTACTACAACAGAATCTTCCCAGATATTTTTAAGAATCACCTCTCGGGTAAAAACCTTACCAGGCTTAGATGCAAGAAGGTATAATAATTCAAATTCCTTTTTGGCAAGTACAATCTTTTCACCTCTTTGGTATACCAGAAATGCTTCACGGTCAATGACTAAATCACCAATTTCAAGCTTGTTTTCAATCTCAATATCTGATTGAACATTTCTTCTTAAAATAGCATTGATTCGGCTTGTTAAAGCTCTTGGTTTAATTGGTTTTGCTATATAGTCATCAGCACCAACATTGAATCCGGCAATTTCTGAGTACTCCTCGCTCCGAGCCGTAAGAAACACCATGAACGTATTTTTAAAATCATTCATGGTTCTGAGAATACGACAAGCTTCGATGCCATCCATTTTCGGCATCATAATATCCAAAATAATCAGATCCGGTAATACTCTTTTGGCCTCAGCAACGCCTTCCTGTCCATTTGAGGCAGTAAATACCTGATACCCTTCTTTCTTGAGATTATACTCAATTAACTCCCGGATATCCGGCTCATCATCTACAATCAGGATTTTTTGTTTAGCAGTGCTCATAGACAAATATTTTCTTTAAAAGTAAACTCCCAATTACATTAAATCATTAAGCCTGTATTAATTAATTGTAAATCTTTTTTTTAAATTGACAATTTCTTTAGCTCAATTTAACACTTTCTGAAGAAAGTGCTCTAATTCCACACCCCTTAAATTCTTGGCAAGAATTTTACCTTTAGGATCAAGAAGAAATGAAGCAGGAATTCCTTCAACTTTATACTGTATAGTCACTTTTCCATCCCAGCGCTTTAATTCTGAAACTTGTGTCCAATTCAAACGATCATCCTTGATTGCTTTCAGCCAATCAGATTTTTCCTCATCAAGCGAAACCCCAAGTACAGTGAAACCTTTGTCTTTAAAAGATTCAAACTGTTTTAGAATATTTGGATTTTCTTCCCGACAAGGCGCACACCATGAAGCCCAAAAATCTAGAAGAACATATTTTCCTTTAAAATCTGATAGTTTAACTAATTTACCTTCGGTATTATTTAATTCAAATTCAGGTGCCATCTGACCCACAGAAACGGATTTAACTTCTGCCATTTTAGCTACAAATGATTGAACAGCTTTATTTTTTGGAAATACTGATCTTATTTCTTCTGCAAATGCAATCAGCTCTGTTTCATATCGACTTTGATCCAGGGAACTTGCAGCAAAAAAGCCAGCAAGGCTATTTTTATTGTCCTGAACAAACTTCAGTGTAGTTTCTGAGTACTTATCCATATTGGACTGAAACTGGGGCATTAGCACATTATAAATTGAATCCTTCCCTGCCGGATAAGCTTCAACCATCCTGGAATAATCATCCTGTATCTTTTTAACAATCTTGCTGAAATCATTTCCAATCTGATTAAACTCCCTGATTTTCTCTGAATCTTCTGAACCCTTTATCTCATAGGTATTGGTGGAATCTGCATAATCCGTCTTGAAATTTAATGCATCTCCATTTTTTCCTATAACCAAAAAATTTTTCTCTCCAACTACCAGAGTGTAAAAATCCGGTTCCTCAGTCACACGACGAAACTTGAATTCGTTGTTTTCATTCAAAAACGCAGAGTCCACCAGCTGATCTGTTTCATAAAGCAATACTTTTTTAATTTCTCCGGCATTGTCCACCTTCCCTGAAATGCTCAACTCATTACTATTTTTGCAGGAAATGGCAAAAATACTCATAGCCAATATGGCTAAACCAAAAACTTTTTTCATGCTTTACTTTCTAATTTATCAATAACTAACTTACTGGCAACCTGCGGATTAATCTTCCCTTTTGTCTTTTTCATAAGATCACCCATAAACAATCCCAGAACGCCTTTTTTGCCATTTTGGTATTCTTTAACCTTATCCGGGTATCTGTTCAGTATCTCTTCGATCAAGGAACTTAACTCATCCCCGGCCGTATCAATCAATAATTGCATGGAAGTGGCCATCTCTTCCGCAGTTAACCCGGGATTTTTAATCAATTCAGGAAAGACCTGATATGCTGCAACCGAATAGTTTAGTTTGCCTGTATCAATCAAACTTATGAGATCTGCAAGCTGCGCTGGCTTTAAAGGAAATTCTTTAATATGTTTATGATTATCATGCAGATATGTCCTCAGAGGACCAATTACCCAATTAGCTGCTGCTTTAAAATGTGAAGTTTTAGAACTTAGTTCATCGAAGTATATGGCTATCTCCTGCTCAGATGAAATTAAAACAGCGTCATACTCAGAGAGACCCAAAACATCGGTGTAACGTTCAATTTTTTTGGAAGGTAATTCGGGTAATTCGGCAGCCAGATCTTCAATATATTTTTGTTCAAGAACCAATGGCTGTAAGTCTGGTTCCGGAAAATAACGGTAATCATTCGCCATTTCTTTGCTTCTTAAAGGACTTGTATTACCTGTTTCTGCATCAAAATTCAAGGTGTTCTGCTCAATGTACTCACCCTTTTCTAAAAGCTCGGTCTGGCGTATAAATTCATGATCAATAGCCCTTTGTAGGTTTCGGATTGAATTAAGGTTTTTTACTTCACACCTGTTCCCATATTCTGAAGCCCCTTTGAGTCTGACAGAAATATTTGCGTCACAACGAATACTGCCCTCTTCCATATTCCCATCACAAATATCAAGGTATCTAACCAGTTTTCGGATTTCAGTCAAATATGCTGCAGCTTCATGAGCCGAACGTATATCGGGCTCAGAAACTATTTCAATTAACGGAACACCTGCCCTGTTCAGATCAATCATAGAATCAAATTCATCCTGATCGTGCATACTTTTACCCGCATCATCTTCCATGTGAATTCGATGAATCCGAACGCGTCTAGTGGAAAGATCATTTGCTTTTATATCAATAAAACCGGAGTAGCAAATGGGTTTACTGTCTTGTGTTGTCTGAAATCCCTTGGGCAAATCAGCATAGAAATAGTTTTTGCGATCGAAATGAGTACTTAAGTTTATACTACAATTAGTAGCCAAACCCATCTTGACTGCATACTCAACTACCTTTTTATTTAATTTGGGTAGAGTACCGGGTAATCCAAGGCTGACCGGACTTATATGCTCATTGGGTCCGGCACCGAAACCGGCTGAGTCTGAAGAAAATATCTTACTTTCAGTTGATAACTGAACATGTACTTCAAGCCCAACTACAAGTTCATATTTATCGGTTAAGCTTTCAGAAATTATCGTCATTTAAACTTAAATGGTAAATTATATGATGCAAATATAGGCAATTGATTGAAGTTGATCGTGGAGAATGGAGAATTGAAAATGGAGTTTGCAGTTAACGCTCAATTTTTCACGCTCCTTTCTCAATTAATAAAAGTTTTTGCCTTCTCAAGTGCCTTTACAAGTCCGGAACTATCCTTACCCCCTGCAGTAGCAAAGAAAGGCTGACCTCCTCCACCGCCCTGAATTTCTTTTGCCAGCTCACGCACAATACTTCCCGCATTCAGATTCCGCTCTTTAATCAGGTTTTCGGATACCATCACCGTGAGGCTTGGTTTTCCATCAATTTCACAGGCTAAAACCAAAAAGAGATCATTGACAAGATCTTTAACAGCATAGGCCAGACTTTTCACTGCATCAGTATTTGGCAGTTCAACCTGCTGAGCGATCAAATTAATACCATTAATTATTGTAATATTTTTAACAAGTTCATGTTTTAGTCCCGCAGATCGCTCAATAATAGTCTTTTCAATTTCCTTCTTCAGGCGATTATTTTCTTCAAGTAAGGATTCAACCGTTTTTAACAAATCATTAGGATTCTTAAGTAAATCCCTTAATCCTTTAATCTGTTCATTTTGAGCATTAATATAGTTTTCTGCGGTATCAGCAGTTATTGCTTCAATCCTTCTCACACCTGCAGCCACTGCACTTTCAGAAATGATCTTAAAATAACCAATCTGTCCGCTTGATTTAACATGTGTACCCCCACATAATTCTTTAGAAAAATGATCATCAAAAGTAATTACACGAACATATTCACCATATTTTTCACCAAAAAGAGCTGTCACGCCCGAGTCAATAGCTCGCTGATAGGGTATATTGCGTTCCTCCTTCAAGATTATATTTTCACGGATCTTACGGTTCACGATTGATTCAACTTCCAGTAGTTCTGTATCTGTAAGCTTGGTAAAGTGTGCAAAATCAAATCTCAAATATTCCGAAGTGACTAACGATCCTTTTTGATTGACATGATCCCCTAAAACTTGTCTTAAAGCTGATTGTAATAAATGAGTAGCTGAATGATTGTTTTCTATTGCAGTTCTTTTTTGTTGATCAACCACAGCATAAAACAATCCTGAAAGATCCTCAGGAAGTTCATCCATAAAATGAACGATCAATCCATTTTCCTTTTTTGTATCAGTAATCTGATACTCAAATAATCGTGATCTATCTTCAATTTTCCCGGTATCTCCAACCTGTCCGCCACTTTCAGCATAGAAGGGAGTACGGTTTAAAACTAGTTGATACTGATCTTTACCTTTGGCTGAGACTTTTCGGTATCTCAGAACTTTGCATTCTGTTTCCAACTCATCATAACCAATAAATTCAACCTCTTCCTCCTCGTGGACAATCACCCAATCACCGGTATCAATTGCGGTTGCTGCTCTTGATCTTGCTTTTTGCTTCTGAAGTTCAGACTCAAATCCTTGCATATCAACAGACCAAGCCTTTTCACGCGCCATAAGTTCGGTCAGGTCAATCGGAAAACCAAACGTATCATAAAGTTCAAAAGCGAATTCACCATCTATGAGCTTATTTTCGGCTTCGTAGCGCTCAAAACGTTGAATGCCGGTTGCCAGAGTTCTTAAGAAAGATACCTCTTCTTCTAAAACCACCTTCTGAACAAAATCCTGTTGCTTTTTGAGTTCCGGAAATATCCCATCAAATTGATCGGCCAAAATTGGAACTAGTTTATTCAAAAACGGTTCTTTAAGATTGAGGAAAGTATAGGCATATCTTACCGCTCTCCTCAATATTCTTCTAACTACATAGCCAGCCTTATTATTGGATGGCAGGGTACCATCGGCAATGCAAAAACTTATAGCCCGGATGTGATCAGACATCACGCGCATAGCGACGGATGTACCCCAACCCGCTCCGCCCGGAACTGAATTCCCATCATAGGGCATTCGTGATTTTTCTGCAATAAACTGAATCATCGGCTGGAAAACATCCGTATCATAATTGGATGATTTATTTTGAATAACCCTAACCAAACGTTCCAAGCCCATACCGGTATCCACATGCCTTCCCGGAAGCTTTTCAAGAGTACCATTCTTCAGGCGATTGAACTGCATGAAAACATTATTCCATATTTCAATAACCTGAGGATCATCCTGATTTACCAGTTTACTACCCTCAATTTTTGCTCTTTCTTCATCCGGACGCATATCCACATGAATTTCAGAACATGGTCCGCAAGGACCAGTTTCCCCCATTTCCCAGAAATTATCCTTCTTGCTTCCTAAAAGGATCCTGTCTTCAGAAATGTATTGTTTCCATATTTCATAAGCTTCCTGATCTTTTGGAAGCCCTTCCTTTTCATCTCCGGCAAAAACGCTTACATATAAACGGTCTTTAGGAATTTTGTAAACATCTGTCAACAATTCCCAGCTCCAGGAAAGTGCCTCCTTTTTAAAGTATCCGCCTTCAGGATTAGCCGCGTCACCAAAGCTCCAGTTACCAAGCATTTCAAACATGGTATGATGATAGGTATCTATCCCAACTTCTTCAAGGTCATTATGTTTACCTGAAACACGTAAACATCGCTGTGTATCAGCTACCCTTGAGTATTTGATTGCCGCCTGCCCTAGAAAAAGATCTTTAAACTGATTCATACCTGCATTGGTAAACATCAGTGTAGGATCATTCTTTACAACAATTGGCGCTGAAGGAACAATATGGTGTGCTTTTGCGGCAAAAAAATCTAAAAAACCTTGTCTTATCTCTTTGGTAGTCATCCTGATTAGCTATTCTGCAAATATAATACAGATATGGGTTTTTTACTGACAGAATGTAAAATAGCACCATTTAATCTGCTTTAATGTTTTATCATTTCGCAAGGTTCAAAGCATATTAAATTTTCCTTGCTTCAAGTCAAATTTAGTAGTTTTACAAAAGTAAAATCGTCAATATGCCATACAAGGATCGCGACATTACCAAATTATACTACAGCATGGGTGAGCTAACCCGCATGTTTGATGTAAACGCATCCCAGATTCGCTTTTATGAACGCGAGTTCGAAATTCTGAAACCCAAAAAGAACAAAAAAGGGAATCGTCTTTTTGGTACAGAGGATGTTGAAAATTTAAAAATTATTTTCAATCTGGTAAAAGAAAAGGGATTTACACTTCAGGGTGCCAAAGATTATCTGCGAGACAATAAGACTGAAGTAAAAGAAAATCAAAAAGTAATCGATTCATTAGAACGTCTTAAAGATTTTTTACTAAAGGTCAAGGAACAATTATAATCATGTCCGTACCTAAAAAATTGGTGGCAAAGCCAGAGAGAATCCTCTTTGTCAACAATCCTAAATCAGGACACGGCATTGAAAGTAATCTAAAACATCTGATCTCCAAACTGGCTACATCTGAAGGATTTGACTATCAGTTCTTTGTAATGAGGGGCAATGATAAGATTCATATTTCAGAAATAATCCTGGACTATAAGCCGAATATTGTTGCAGCAGCCGGGGGCGACGGGACAATTAATCTGTTGGCAGGAATACTTGCCGGCACAGGAATTCCACTTGCAATCATTCCTCAGGGTTCTGCAAATGGCATGGCAAAGGAGCTGAATATTCCCGGCAAGATTGATATCGCATTGGAAATCCTGATCAAAGGAAAAATCAAGCCTATTGATCTGATAACAATTAATAACAGAATCTGTATCCATTTAGCTGATGTAGGATTGAACGCCAGGGTTGTAAAACGATTTGAAAAGGATACAAAAAGGGGAATTCTGACCTATGCCAAATATCTGTTCAGAGAGATGTTTTTGTTAAAGAAATACAGCTTCAACGTATCTTATGAAGGCAAAACAATCCGAAGAAAAGGTGTATCGATGACTTTTGCCAATGCTTCTCAATATGGTACGGGAGCTGTGATCAATCCAAAAGGAATTCTTGATGATGGTAAATTTGAATTAGTCATTATCAAACCTTTTCCAAGTATCAAGCTAATATCGATTACATGGAAAATGTTTATGAACAATTTACACACTTCTGATTATGTTGAGATAATCAGTTGTGAAAAAGCTAAAGTGACCAGCAGTAGAAAAACAACGCTACAGGTGGATGGCGAAGTACTCGGAAAAGTAAAAGAAATCGTAATTGAAAGTATGCATAAAGCGCTATTGGTAATAGTACCCTAATCTATCTTATACTCATAAACCATCCTCCCTTTCTCAGAATCCGCATCAATTACCCATGCTGACAGATAAGTTGTGGTATCATTTTCAAACCTTAGCTTAAAAAATCCCTTGGCCTTCATTCCAAATTTAAGATTTTTACCTGTCTGCAGTACATATTTAAGTTTCGAACCGGCACCACTAACAATAAAGTGATTATGATCCTTAGAAATATGCTGCAGATTGTGCTCATGACCGGAAGCATAAATAATACCAGGATACTTTTTGAATAGCTCAATCAGACGTTTTCTTAAGTGCCTGTACCTGGGATGAGCGATGTCTTCTTTTGCCCCAAAATACTTTCTGTACATGGGCAAAAGAGAACCTAATATTGGTAAAGGAAAATATGCTTTACGGTGATAAATGGTAAAGGGGAACAAGTGATGTCTCAATTTATACCGGCCTCCGTGCATTGCGTAGCTGTAAACTGGTGCATGGCCGGCAATAATTATTCTTTTGTGCTTGTTATTTTCAAGTATGGCAGTCAGATGATTAAAAAAATCACTTTCAGATTCAACTCTACAACCACAACCTTGTCCTATTGGGCGAAAACCAGGTTGAAGCCACCATTGTGTGTTAATCAGGACAAGTGTTACATTCGAATTAATATTAATCTCTGTGGGTCCGGGGCAACCCTTAGTTGGGAACATCACTGACTTGCCAAAAAGCTTTTCGAGGTATTTCTCCTGCCTTATTATGTATTGATACCCCCCTTCCCTGCCCTTATTCCAGTCGTGATTCCCTGAAATAAACAGCACCTTACCATGGTAATCCTTTAATGCCTCCTTGTGGGCTAATAATGCATTTTCAGCATCCCTGCGCAGAATGGATCCTTCAGGTGGTAGCCCTTTAGGGTAGATATTATCTCCCAGAAAGAGAACGGCAGAATGCTGGCTTTTATCAAAATGAGATCGCAAAGTTTCTAACACAGGATCAGGTCCGTGCCTGGCCACATTCCCTGTATCACCGATCAAAAAGATCTCGTAAGTCTTCTCTTCACTTGCCCCTGATTCCATCATTGTGTTGTGATTTGGGATATTACCAGTTCAGTTTTCCCTTAGTTAAAAAGGCAGAAATTCCCTTTTTGCAGTCAGAAGACAAACGGGTTTCTACGTTCAATATTACTGCTAAACTCAAACTCTCATCGAGGGATAAATCCTGAACAGAATTAATGAGTGATTTACTTAAGCTCACAGAATTTGATGAAACTGAATGAATTAATTTCCTGGCATATGACTCAACAGCTTCAGCTATCTCCTCTTTGGGGTATATGAAATTAATCAAACCATAATTGAAAGCAGTTTGGGCATCTATAAGTTCTCCACTCAAAAGCAATTCCTTTGCCCTTCCCTCTCCCATTCTTCTGATCAAAAAGCAGGTAACAAGTGCTGGAATAAAACCAATTTTGACTTCAGTGTAACCAAATTGAGCTTCAGGTACTGAGAAAATAAAATCACAAACTGAAACTAATCCACAGCCCCCGGCGATTACATGCCCTTCAACTTGTGCAATTACTAATTTTGAGGATCGATAAATCAATAAAAACAGGTCTTTTAACAGATTAGTATCTTCCAGATTATCCTGATCACTGTTTTTCTGCAAATGCTTCAGATAATCCAAATCTGCACCGGCACTAAATACCTCTCCATTAGCCTTTAATACTATTATTTTGACATCTGAATCATCAATCGCGGTTTTAAAGGCATTTGTCAATGCTAAAACAAGTTCCGGATTTAAAGCATTACGCTTTTCAGGACGGTTGATAATGATACTGGCTATCCGCTCTGTTGTTTTATATTCTAGCAATTCCATTTGAAAATTTTCAGCATAAACAATCGGTTCGGATCAATCAAAATTAATCCAAATTCCTAAAGTTTAATGATATACGCCGGTGAATTTTTCAAAACATAGGTAGAAACCTTCAATTTAGTTGCTTCCGATAACCATCCCTCAATTTTATAATCGTAATTGTTTGCTTCAATCAAAACTTTCTTAAACTCAATAAAATTGTTAATATCCCTTAATTTTTGAGTTGGATTTTGGCTGAGAATAAGAATGTCAACTTTTAATTTTTTACCTGAACTTGGTAAAATCATGCTTTTGTCCCAACGTAACAGTTTCAACTTACCAAACTGCATAAAATTGGAATCAGACCAATAGGATTGGCCTCTTATTGTATTCTCAACACGAAACAATTGAATATCCGAACCAGTACGGCTTTCCATTGCCGGCTTAATGGAATAATTAAAAATCTTGTCTGCAGAATCAAAATTTGCCAGAACGATTGATTTACCGGCACTGGAAAAAGCGATAGCAGAGTTTTTCCGGAGACTAAAAACAATCAATTCCTGACTTCCAATAGCCAACATACGATTCAGGGAAATACTTATCAGCAAAATCAGACTTAAAAGCATACTTGCTAATAAACTACCTTTCATATTTGCCTTTGACCAAAAAACCAGAATTAAAATCATCAAGCAAAGGAGAAAAAATTGAAATCCATTAATCCATAATCCTGAGAGACTTGCAAAAGGTAGATTTTCAATCCGAAATAATATTTCATTCGTAAAATTGATTAATCCGCTCAAAAATTTTCCAAGCGGAATGAGTATTAAATCAAATGGAATCATAAGAAGTAAGATTCCAGAATACATGATAATAGTCACAGGCAATACAATTAAAAGATTACTCAGAAGAAAATAAAGAGGAAATTGATGAAAATAATACAAGCTCAATGGAAAAGTAGCGAGTTGGGCTGCAACAGAAAGTGCGCTATAACTCCAGGCATAATCAGCCAGCTTATTTTTAAAATAGAGGCTTTGGTAGATCTTTGGCTGGAAGTAAATCAGTCCGCATACCGCCAGATAGGATAGCTGAAATCCAACATCAAAAAGATAAAATGGATTATACAACAGTAGAAAAAATGCTGAAATTGCGATCAGGTTGTATGAGTTCTGATTTCTATTGAATGCCTTTCCAATTACAATAAAGCTAATCATAATTGCAGCCCTGCAAACCGGAGATGAAAAACCACTTATCATTGAATAAAACCAAACTGTTGTTAGAATAATAAGTATTCGTACTATTTTCAGTGAATTAGTTTTATCCATCGGCTTCAGTAAAACAGTTAACACTAAAAAGATAATACCTACATGCATTCCTGATACCGATAGAACATGCATGGTTCCTGTTTTAGAATAGGCCTCAATTATATCTTTGTTTAATTCTGCCCGATAACCCAAAATTAAGGTTGAAGCCAGAGCGGCTGCTTTGAAATCTGAAATATAAAAATTGAATTTGCTGACGAGACTTCTCCTCAATAAAAGAGCAAATTTTAAAAGAGAATTTCCTTCATTGACAGCCAACAAATGAAACTGATTCTCACCAACATAGGTCTGAAAGTAGATCTGTCGGTTGGCCATAAATGATTTGTAATCAAACTCTCCGGGATTATAAGGCGGCTCTATGGCACTATAAACAGCAGGAATTAACAAAACATGACCATAATCAGGCTTAAAACTCCCTGTAGAATCAGCTTTTAATACAATTGACAATTTCCCGCTGCTTTTTTCAACAATTTCATTCTGAAGTATCCCTCTTACTTCAGCTTCAAATCGAAAGTTGCCATTAGCTAATTTAGGTTCATCCAGAATCTCAACTATTAATAGCTCAGCTTTATAATTATTGAACCTGGTTGAATCCAACTGTCCGGAAATATGAGTAGTTAAATAAAAGGGTAGAATAAAAAGAAAAAGGTGAACTATAATGCCAAAAATCCAGGGAAACCTAAATAAAAGATAGCGCTTGTACCCAATTAACAACAAAAGGAATAAACAGAGAACCAGTAGACACCATTCAAAACCCCAATCAATCAGGAATCGAATGGCGAAAAATCTTCCGGCTATTATCCCGGGGAATACCGGGATCAAAAAACGAACAAAGGGCACTTCTCCTTTGAAAAACATGCCTAAAACTGAAAACGCAATTGTAACCTGATATCAGAACGCTTATTACCCTCAATCAAATCTCCCCCGGATCCTATAGTTTCCTGATTGGTGTAATTGATCATAGCATATCTTATCCATAGATCAGTATTGCGGGATAGCTTATATCTGCCATTTATATAGAATCTGATACCTTTTCCCTGATACGCCGGAACAGAATAAGCATACAAAACATCATTCTCGAAAGCATAGACCCTAGTATCAAACCCTGATGTTTCAAAAATTGCAAATCGAATATTACCTGAAAACTTAGATCCCATAGAATCATAAATAACATCCTGAATACTAAGAAAACCAAATTCAGGGTCTAATATGCCCTTTTGATAACGGACAATATCTGCGCGATTTCTAATAGCAAAGTCATCACTTATCTTATAATTTAACTCAAGTCTCAGGTCTTGTTTATCGACAATATCCAATCCAACTCCCAAATCCTCCGAATTCTCTTCCTTTCTTTGCTGCCTGAATCTACCCAAAAGTTTAAATTGCTTACTTGGAGTATAGGTCATTTGCCCAAAAAGTTCAAGGCCGGTTGATGGACCATCAACTCTGAATTTTAACCATGGAAATTTAAAAAAATCTGCATAAGTAAAAAGTTCCCATTCCTTGTTAAATCTAATTGCTAATCCGGAGTAAAATCCTCTTTCATTCATCGCATTTGAAGATTCTGAAAGTGCCTGATTGAAAAATGAATGATAATTTCTTTCGTAGTTCCGATACAAGAGCACCAAAGAGACAGAAGATGCTAAACTGCTGATTAACCCGTTCATGGAGGCAAAACCAGAATTTAAACTATGAGCAGTTTCTCCAAATAAATATGAGTTTTTAAATGTGTAACTGTAATGACAACTCAAATTATTCAAAGCGGATCCACTAAAATTATATTGCTGATAAAGCATATTTCCTTTGGCAAATGGAATACTAAAGCGGGTTTGAAATCCTGTTAATCCGATAGTTAGATCTTCATCTTTATATTGTACATTGGCCCCATAAGCACGTTGTGAAACAGTATTTTTATTAAAAATTTCTGTTTTAGTCCGATGAAGACCACTCAACTGCAATGAGCTTATTTGAAAATCAGAAATACCCGCATCAATTCTTCTTCCTGAATAAAATGGGGTTATTAAAAATTTCCGCCATTCGAAACTTGTTGCTATTCCACGCAAGAAAAAGGATTCATTTACAGAACTATAAGGCCGTAATCCAACATCTTTTCTGGCAATTGAACCCAGATTTGCCCCTTTTCCAAATCCTGCTCCTGCCCACATGCTCAAACCCTGCCCGAACTGAAGGGCATAGTCCCCGACTATTATCTTCCTGATTTTTCCTTTACCTTGATACGAAAGGTTAGCCGAGTAAAAATCAAAACCTTTGAGTCCATTTTTAAATGAAAAAGGCTCACCAGCATCCTTCTCCATATTTACTGAAGCAAACAAAAAATCTGAGTAGTTGTAGCGATATCTGGCAAACATTCTCATTGGAGAACCTGAATATGTTCCTGCCTCATTTCTATCTGTAGCAGAAAAACCGGATTGCTTCTCTAAAATCTGACCGAACCTTAACATAAGATCATGTTCAGACTTGAGTATAACATGCTTAAAAGTTAGACTCCTGAAATCTCCTGGTCTCAACACAACTATAAAATTTAGAAGCCAGCGGATGGTCTGGGTATCAAGTCCGTTTATACTTTGAAGTTCAAGGACATCAACAAACAAACCGTTTGCTACTCTGTGATTAAGAATTGCATTCAGCTGAATTGGTGAAATAAAGAATAAATCCTCCAATTGCTCTTTGCTGGCTTCATTAATATTAATTGGTGTTTTGCGGTAATGATTTAAACGTTCTATGATTTCAGAATAATCATGGTCTTCTGAGAAGTTTTGAGCCATTGATTCAATAATTTGTTCCATAACAATATCATTTTGAACCTGTGAATGAGAGATTTTGCTCAATAGCAAGCAAAGAATAACCATTTTGCAAATCCGCTTAAAATCAGAATTCATAATTCAAGGATAAATTTGGAGTATAACCCAATCTGGGATGAGATGAAATGGCTGCATCAACAGCAATTCTCCCGAATTTCAATCCGAAGCCTCCTGTTTGCTTAAATGGATTTGCACTTATTCCTCCCCTTAAATGAAATGACTTTATAATTCGATACTCAATACCCATCCTGAGATTCATTCCGAAATCAATTATATTGGTCAGATCACTTAAAAACAAAACTTTATCGCTTAGGTCGAATGCCAGACCTACAGAAACTCCAGTGGGAATTTGAGAACCAGAAAGATCATTGATTTTACTCCTCCCGGGATTGGTAATTGCGCTTCCTAAACGAAGCTTATCATTCAGACTGTATTGCATCCCGACATCTACACTTATTGTATTTCCTGAACCATAGAAGGGTATACTAACCTGATGATAATTCATCGAAAGCGCAATTGAGAAAGCATCTGAATATTTCCTGGAAAGTGCAACTCCGGCGGTTTGTTCAAGATATTGAGTAATACCATACCGTTGAAAGCTTATTCCTAAAACGTAATCTTTAATGGGTAAGCCCAAAATTGCACTTTGGGTGCTTAACTCAGGATCAAGAAAATGCTGTTCATATCCGAGCGCAAATACTGTTCTTTCAATACTCGCAATGCCGGCACTATTTAGCTGTAAAGACCATACATCTTCTAATGCTGTACCGGCAGATCCAAGCGCTTTAGATCTGGATCCCGGATTATTTTGAGCATGCAAAGAAAGTTGGAATAAAACACAAATCAGACAGATATACTTCATTCCAATCAAATTAGGAATCTGAAAATGAAGTGGCAAAATGAATTATTTAACGGTCGGTAGTAACAAAATCCGTAATTATTTGTCTCTTTGTTAAATTAATTTCTAAACATGAAAAAAATCATTTTAAATATCGCATTGTTGCTATCCGGCGCATGCGTTTTTGCACAAGGCAATAAAATAGCAGAGGGTACTGTTACTTATACTGTAGAATGGAAACTACCAGAGCAAATGCAGGCTATGGCCAGTAGCTTTCCAACTGAAATTAAGGTTTATTTCAAGGGAGATTCATCAAGTCTAAAAACTGAATCAGCAATGTATAGTAGTACCAATATCCTTAATTTTAGTAAGGAATATGAACGCTTACTGCTGAACATTCCAATGATGGGGAAAAAATTCTCAGTCATATTCAGTCCGGCAGACCAGGAAAAAATGGCGGCTAACATGCCCGAGTTAACTGTAATGGCAGGTACCGAGACTAAAATGCTTGCAGGATACAACGTTCAAAAACATGAAGTGAATGAGAAGAAAAGTAATTCAACCTCCGATGCCTGGTTTACAAAAGATGTTGAGATCACGCCTAATTCCTTAAGCCGATTCTTTGGTAAAGAATATGGATTTCCTGTTGAATTTACCTCTTACATGAATGGATTAAGTGTAAAAGCTAAGGTTAAAGAAATTACTCCAGGGCCGGTACCTGCAGGTTCATTCAGCGCAAGCAAAGATTATGAAGAAATAAGCTTAGATCAATTAATGCAAATGCAGGGCGGACGGTAAAATACTATTAATATTTAATTAACAATAAGTTTAAAGCTTTTTAACATTCAGCGTTTTTCGTAACTTGCGCTGATGTTAAAAAGCTTTCTTGTTTTTGCTCGGTTTTTTCTATTCTGGCTCATTTTCTTCTTCCTTGAAAGACTATTTTTTCTAATTTACTTTTCAGAAAGGATTTCATACTTAGGTACTGATGAAATAGTCCTCACATTTTGGCGTGCTCTGAGGCTTGATGTTTCAATGGCTGGCTATGTTTCTGTAATTCCTGCCCTAGTTTATGTTTTTCTTCTTTTTTTGCCTTCTTTCAGGTTTCCCGGAATAATAGCAAAATCCTATGTTCACTTTTTT
>CAMBFY010000016.1 GCA_945865415.1 Sphingobacterium thalpophilum | reverse complement strand
CAAAGTGTTTATCAGTTTCACCAAAAAATTAACAATACAAAAAATTATTAATCAGACCTGATAAATTTCAGGCACAAAAAATTAATTATCATGAAAAAAGTGATCATATCATTATCAGTAGCAGGTTTTATATCATTAGGGTTTACAATCGTTGGAAATAGTTCGAGCTCCAAAGAAGCGCAGGTAAAAACCAAGCAAAATTCTAATTCAGAAAGGTATAGGGAGATAAGTGAGAACAACGACAAGCGTCTTGCTAATTGGGATTGATTTAATTGAATCAATTTTAATTTGGATAAGAATTTGCCGGGAGTATTAATGATTTATTGTTTAGAATTCGTCTCAACGGATTTTTTCGAACAATGATTCACGACTGAGCATAGATTCATATCTTTGCACAAAAATCAATTGAATGCAAGAGATAAAACGTTATGTAAGCGATAATAAACAGCGCTTTTTGGATGAGCTATTTGAGTTATTGAGATTTCCATCAATAAGTGCAAATCCAAAGTTCAAGGCTGATATGCTTAAAACAGCGGAATATGTGGCTGGGAAATTGAAAACTGCTGGAGCGGATCAAGTTGAAATTTGTTCCACTGCGGGGTATCCGATAGTTTATGCTGAGAAAATTATCGACACCTCGCTTCCCACAGTTTTAGTTTATGGACATTATGATGTTCAGCCACCTGATCCACTTGACTTATGGAAAACGCCACCTTTTGAGCCTACTATTCGCGACGAAAAGATTTATGCACGCGGAGCATGTGATGACAAGGGACAGTTTTACATGCATGTTAAGGCATTTGAACTAATGATGAACACAAAGACCCTTCCTTGTAATATTAAATTTATGATAGAAGGGGAGGAGGAAGTTGGTTCAAGTAATCTGGGGATTTTTGTCAGTGAAAACAAGGAACGGTTAAAAGCAGATGTGGTATTAATATCCGACACCTCCATGATAAGTTTGGAACATCCCTCACTTGAAACTGGTTTACGCGGATTATCATATGTTGAGGTGGAGGTCACTGGCCCTGACCGGGATTTACATTCCGGGGTTTATGGTGGTGCAGTTGCAAATCCGGCTACAATATTGGCCAAGTTGATTGCCTCTATGCATGACGAGAATAATCACATCACAATCCCTGGCTTTTATGATGATGTAATCGAGTTAACCGAGAAAGAAAGGGAAATGCTCAATAAGGCACCTTATAGTGAGTCAGATTATAAATTCGATTTGAAGGTAGACGATTTGTGGGGAGAAAAAGGTTATACCACTGTAGAACGAACGGGTACCCGTCCGACCTTAGAAGTTAATGGAATTTGGGGCGGATATATAGGCGAAGGAGCAAAAACTGTTCTACCTTCCAAAGCATTTGCGAAAATATCAATGCGACTTGTTCCAAACCAGGAATCTGATAAGATTACCAGACTTTTTAAAGATTATTTTGAAAGTATTGCTCCAAAAAGCGTTAAAGTTAAAGTAACTCCACATCATGGAGGTGAACCCGTAGTCACCCCAACTGATAGCATAGCCTATAAAGCGGCACAAAAGGCAATTCTTGAATCTTTTGGAAAGGAACCTATTCCAACCAGAGGAGGAGGAAGTATTCCAATTGTAGCTTTGTTTGAAAAGGAACTGGGTATCAAAACTGTATTAATGGGTTTCGGTTTGGATAGTGATAACCTTCATTCACCGAATGAAAAATTTGATATTGCAAACTTCTACAAGGGAATTGAAACCATTCCACTTTTTCATAAGTACTTTGCTGAACTCAGCAAATAATTAAAGTAAAATCCCTAAACTACAAAGGCCGGAATCATCTGGCCTTTGTAGTTTACAATGAGTTGGAAATAAAATCTTTCCTGGTTACCTTAAAATCTATAATTTATTCTTGTTTTAGGAAATGGATCCATGCCTATTCCCTTGTGTCAGTCCAACTTCTGGTGCAAGAGTGAATTTCTTTATTTATTTTCTGGAACCCGTTGTATTAATATTAGCATAGCATGGGGCCGCCCGGTACGATGAAATACAGCACCGGGTATAGTAAACCTTGCCGGAAGAGGTAGCTTCAGGCAATTGGTAATTTGTTATCGAAGGCGATTTTTTGCCGGGAATACCTCGGAGGAAAGGACTGGAATAACCAATAAGATACAGGTATTGATTTCAAAATCAAATCATTAGGTCTCCAGTTCCTTATCTGGCCAATTACAAGCGTATTTTTTATATTTCCCTAAATCGGTTCTGGGTAATTAAACGCGCCACTTTTCGCAGGATTTTAGAAAGTCTTCATCTGCATCTGCTCCAATACCCGGGGTTTCCGGAATGTCCAGAAAAAATCCATCATAACTGAGTCCGCCGCTAACCGGATCAACAAGATGCCCCAACAGGCAGGTATCCAGATCGAAATATTTTATGCCCGGGCACGCATAGGCAAAATGTAAGTTGGCACTCAGGGCAATTCTACTTTCCAGCATACTTCCGATCATGCAAGGAATCAGCGAATCATAAGCAATTTGATGGATTTTAAGTCCTTCATTAATGCCCCCAGACTTAGCAAATTTGATATTAATATAATCACAAGATGCTGAATTTATTAGTCTTCTTGCATCATGATGGTTGTAGCAACTCTCATCTGCCATGATTTTGATCTTTGTTTTTCGTTTTAGTTCTGGCAGTCTGTCATCATACCAGGTGCGCATGGGTTGTTCACAGAATTCTATATTTAGGTCCAGCATACCGTCCAAACATTTTACGGCATCATCGAAACTCCAACCCTGATTTGCATCGATTCTTAGCACTATCTTATCTCCAACTTTTCTTCTTATTTCTCTGATACGCTGGAGATCCATGTCGGGGTCTTTACCTAATTTTATTTTCAGGATCGTTGCGCCTTGTTGCTGATATTTCAATGCAGTTTCAGCCATGTCTTCCGGCTTAGCTATTCCAATGGTCATATCAGTTTCAATTACTCTTTTTTCTCCGCCCAGGAACCTGTAAAGTGGCAGACCTTCTTTTTTTGCAGCAATATCAAAGAGTGCCATATCGAATGCACTTTTAATAGTTGAATTGAGAGCAGTGAAATTATGAAGGTACTGCAGAAGTGACGATATATCCAGAGGATCTTTTCCTTTAATTAAACCGGCAAAATCTTTAGCCATGGCCAAACAGGTTTCCTGTGTTTCACCAACTATCATTGGAAATGCCGAGCACTCACCAACCCCATAATGATCCTCGTCTGTATGAATTCTTATAAAAACATTTTGTGCAAAATCCATAGTGCCGGTTGCAATGGTAAAGGGCTCCATGGGTATACTGAATCTATAAATGTCTGTATGTGTAATTTTCATGTTGAAATTTAAGGCTTTATGTTTAATGTGAAAGATATTTCTTCAATTCAGGATGAAAATAAATGTTTTGACGACATTCGATCAGTTTTAACATCAATAAGTCATTAAAATACAAGAAATCTACATTTGAATAGGGCTCTCTTATTTTTAGTTGATAATTCACAATATGTCGAAACGATTAAAAAATCAAAGTTCTCCTAATTTACCTCAGCATGCTGAGAATCCTGTTGATTGGTATCCCTGGAGTGATGAAGCACTGGAAAAGTCAAAGTTGGAGAATAAGTTAATCCTGGTAAGTATAGGATATTCTGCCTGTCATTGCTGTCATGTTATGGAATAGGAGAGTTTTGAAGATTCAGAGCTTGTTGAAATGATGAACAGGCACTATGTATGTATCAAAGGTACGCTATCCAAGCTTAGATACACTTCGAACCATTCGTTTATAGTATGGCCAATAACCTATTTAAATTAGGACATTTCTTTGAACAGCAGAACTATCTGGATATTTTTTTAACCATGTTACGGAATGTTCAACCTCATATTAAATCATACGGATTGGCTTATTCGAACCGGGCCATCCTATAGTTAAATAATGTTTTTGGAATATATGAGATAGCAATTACAGGAATTGGTTCAGAAGAAAAGCGCAGGGAAATTGAAAAATATTATATTCCTAACAAAATACTTTTGGGAGGAACATCAGGAACATTACCTTTGCTTAATGATAAGTTTGAAACTGAAACAAATATTTTTGTATGTTGGAACAAAACTTGTCTTATGCCTGTAAAAGAAGCACTTGACTCATTTAAACAAATCGCTAACCCAAATACAATGCCAGGGGGTCAGGATTAATAATCCCAAGCCTGTTATTACTTAAATCTATTAAAATGATAATTCAATCAAATAGCGTTGTAGCGCTAACCTATGATCTTTACACAAAAGAAAATGATCAGGAAGTATTTGTAGAAAAAGCTGATGAGCAAAACCCTTTAGTTTTTTTATTTGGAGTTGGAATGATGCTTCCAAAGTTCGAAGAAAATCTTGCTGGTTTGAATATGGGCGATCTGTACGACTTTCATCTGGGGGCAGAGGATGCTTATGGTTTAAAAGATGAAAATGCAATCACTGAGCTCCCACTAGATATGTTTGGAGAAATGGAAATGCCTGAAATCGGGTCAATTCTGCCATTGCAGGATAATGAAGGTAATCAGTTCAGTGCAAAAGTAAATGAAATTAATGAATCAGCAGTGGTTGTAGATTTGAACCACCCAATGGCCGGAAAGGATCTGCACTTTATTGGAAAGATTATTTCGATTCGTGCCGCTACTGATGAAGAACTTGCGCATGGTCATGCTCATGGAATAGACGGACAAGCCGGTCATTAATTTAAACTAACCTGAGTTCTATACAAGGAAGGGTAAAATAATACGCTTATAACATACTAGATTAGGCTCTGGAGCAACAATAATTGGTTTGTTGAAACCAATACCAGTGTGTTATGGGTTGATTCAGCCCTTTCCTCCGGAGTATTTCCGGCAAGAAATTCTGTTCTATGTCAAATTACCAATAGCCGGATGATACCTCCTGCGGCAAGGTTTATTTAACTTGGTGCTGTATTTCATTGGGAAGTACATATAGGTCCATCTGCCATTTTAAATAGGTCCTGTTATACAATACCCTTTTTATTTAAACTGAATTATTGATTGAGGCTCATTAAATCAATTAATTTTCTCTTCAATAAATTTTTAATTGTTAAAAAAAAAATTAAAAATCATCTGTTCTTCATCTTGTGCCAATAGGTTTACATAAAAAAACACATAGATATGAAAAGATACACCACATTTAAGAATGCTTTACTGATAGTCAGTATGGGTATTTTGACACTTAGTGCCTGTAAAAAGGACAATGTACTTTCTTTGGATGATGAACTTCAGTTTGTAAAGCTTGAAGCCATTACTATCAGCAGTACTTCTGCAGTTAGTGGTTCTGGAAACGCAACTGATTCCTTATATGCCATGGATGCATGCAAAAAGGGGAATAAAAAAACCCGGGTTGAGCAAAGTTCACTATCTGCTTCAATTACAACTTATTTAAGTGCCAATTATCCAGGTAATACATTTCTAAAGGCCTATCAAATTGCAAATCAAACTACTTCTGTAATAGAAAGTTTTATAGTAGTTGTTCAATTTAATGAGAAACCAGTAGCCATAAAATTTGATGCCAGCGGAATCTTTCTGAAAGTTCTTGAGATTAGAGAAGGACGAAATATGAAAGGTAAGGGTGGATGGCATGCAGGAGGCCTTTTTGATAACAGGGATGGAAAGCAACGCGATACACTGGCCATCAGTGCTATTCCTTCAGCAATTAAAGCTTACATGCTATCAACTCACCCTGCGGATACCCTTGTTCATGCTTTTGTAAATAAAGATCAGAGTATCATATTAATCAGTAGAAATATTGAGTTTTATGCGACCTCCTTTACAACTGCAAATGTATTTATTAAACGTATTCAACTTCCTGCAGGTCCAGCAAAGGTAAGGTCCATAGAGGCCTCAGCATTACCTTCTAAATCATCTGCATACCTAAACACAACTTACCCTAATTATGTATTCAAGAAGGCTTTTGAGCTCAAAGTAAATGGAGCGTTGAAAGGATATCTGGTTCTGATTGATGCTAATTTAACCAAGTATGCAATTCATTTTGATGCAAGTGGTCAATTTTTGAAGGCTGTAACTATCCGATAAAACACTTTTATATATCATTTTTGAAGGCCGTATTCTACAAGGAATACGGCCATTTTGATTTTGGCAATCGGTTTGTTTAGGATGATCAGCATCAGATTTTGAATCATTTTTTAGGGTTCATAATAATTATATAAATTGCCCTTCTGATAGTTTATTCAATAATTGGTTAAATTGCCCAAGGAGATTGTTTTATAAAGTTTAGGCAATAAAAAATACATTTTAATGAAGTTTACGATTCAATTTTTATTTTGTTTTTTCATCACAGTTAAGACATTCAGCCAGGTAATTAATCCTGAAACAGCAATAATTCCTAAACCTGTCCAAATGATTGTGGGTACCGGTCATTTTGATTTAGATGGGAATATCAATATCTATTTCAGCCCAGATCCTGAATTAGCACAAACCATTGCCATTTTAATGGATAGGCTGACAGTTCCTACTGGTTTTCACATATCCTCTAGCGGGAGTGCAGAAAATGCTTCAATTAAATTATTAATCAATTCAGTTGCCGAGCCTAAATTGGGTAGTGAAGGCTATCACCTTTCTGTAACTGCTGCGCACATAAGCATCAAAGCAAATCAACCGGCTGGTTTATTTTATGGGGTACAAACATTATTGCAGCTTTTGCCAAAGGAAATAGAAAGTAAAACGATTATAAAAGATGCCAAATGGTTAATCCCCGCTGTTGAAATTACTGACTATCCAAAGCTAGCTTGGCGTGGTTTAATGTTTGATGTTGCAAGGCATTTTTTCACCAAAGAGGAGGTGAAGCAGTACATCACTGCAATGGCTCGTTATAAATTTAATGTATTGCACCTTCATCTTACAGATGATGAAGGTTGGAGAATAGAAATTAAGGGTTTCCCGAAACTTACTGAGATTGGTGCATGGAATGTCAAAAGAGTAGGGGAGTTCGGTGATTTCATTCCTCCAAAATCTGACGAGCCTCGTGATTATGGAGGATTTTATACTCAGGAAGATATCAGAGAGCTGGTTCAATTTGCTAAAGATCGTTTTATAAATATTTTACCTGAGGTGGATGTACCGGGTCATAGTCTCGCAGCTATTGCTTCATATCCTGAATTGTCATGTACCCCCGATGCTATTAATTATAAAGTTAGATCAGGAGAAAAGATCATGGATTGGTCGAGGGGTGCTCCTCCAATTGCATTATTGGATAATACACTCTGTCCGGCAAATGAACTGGTTTATGGGTTTATGGATACAGTGATTACACAATTGGCAGAATTATTTCCATTTGAGTATATACACCTCGGTGGTGATGAAGCACCGATAAATTTCTGGCAGAAGAATGAACAAATAAAGGCTTTAATGGTGCGTGAAGGAATTAAAGATATTAAACAGGTGCAGGGCTATTTTACCAGAAGAGTTGAACAGATTGTAGAGTCCAAAGGGAAAAAGATGATGGCCTGGGATGAGGTTTTGGAAGGAGGTGTAAGTCCTTCAACTGCAGTTATGAGCTGGCGGGGAATGAAATATGGGATAGAAGCTGCTCAAAATAAGCACGAAGTAGTGATGAGTCCAACAACTTTTGCATATCTCGATTATATGCAGTCTGACGAAATATCTGAACCAAGAGTTTATGCTTCGCTTCGTCTGAGTAAATCTTATGAATTTGAGCCTGTTCCTGAAGGAGTTGATCCTCAGTTTATAAAAGGAGGTCAGGCGAATTTATGGACCGAGCAGGTTTATAACATACGTCAGGCGGAGTATATGACCTGGCCAAGGGGCTTTGCAATTGCAGAATCCGTATGGTCACCTAATCAACTGAAAAACTGGCCTGATTTCATTGGAAGAGTTGAGAAGCACTTTGCTAGGCTCGACATCTCTGAAACCAAATATTCTCCTGCAGTTTATGATCCTATATTCAAAGCGGGTAAGACAGCCGATAGAAGGTTGACAATTGATTTGAGTACTGAAATTGAAGGCTTGGATATATATTATTCCTTTGATAATTCTTTCCCCGATAGATTTTATCCTAAATATGTGAGCACTTTGATTGCGCCTATCGATGCCAAACAGTTAAAAGTGATTTCTTACCGAGGCAATATGCCTGTAAGCAGAATGTTAACTATGCCAGTCGCTGAATTAAAGAAGCGGGCACGACTCTATTAAGGCTACAATAATGAGGCTGAATATTATCGGCGTATTTTATCGAATAAGATATATAGCTTTTAAACGAGGGAATACAATTCACCGCGCTGTTGTTTCACCACATCACTATTGATGTACTCATCATAAGTCATTAATTTATCAATAATTCCTCCTGGAGTTAACTCGATAATTCGGTTAGCAACAGTTTCTGTGAGTTCATGATCTCTTGAAGTGAATAAAATAACCCCTTTAAAGTCTTTCATGCCGTTATTCAGAGCAGTAATTGATTCCAGATCCAGGTGATTTGTAGGCTCATCAAATAACAAAAGATTGGCCTGTTGAAGCATCATTCTTGAGAACATACAGCGCATTTTCTCTCCTCCTGAAAGGACTGAAGATTGTTTTAAAACCTCTTCGCCGGAAAATAACATTCGGCCTAAAAAACCTCTGATAAATTGTTCGTCCTTATCTCCTTCTGAATACTCCCGTAACCAATCAATTAGGTTTGTATTTTTGGTTGTAAAATAGTTTGAATTGTCATTAGGGATATCTGCAATATTTATAGTTACACCCCATTTATATGAGCCTCTATAGTCAGAATCTCTGCCACTAAGAATGTCATAAAATGCAGATGTAGCTAAACTATTTTCCGAGAGAATGGCTATTTTATCTCCTTTATTAACCATTAGATTAATTCCAGAAAATAACACCTCACCATTTAATTCTTTCTTCAGATTTTCTATTTGAAGAATTTGATCACCTGCTTCTCTGCCCTGATGATTAAAGATGATTCCTGGATATTTACGATTGGAAGGTTTAATCTCATCAATATTAATTTTATCTAATGCCTTTTTACGACTGGTTGCTTGCTTAGACTTAGATGCGTTAGCACTGAATCGACGGATAAATTCCTGTAGTTCCTTGACTCTTTCTTCTGTTTTTTTATTCTGGTCAGAGCGTTGCTTCAGTGCGAGCTGACTGGATTCATACCAGAACGTATAATTTCCGGTATAGATATTCATTTTACTGAAGTCAATATCCACCACATGGGTACAAACTGTATCTAAAAAGTGCCTATCGTGAGAAACTACAAGAATGATTCCCTCATAAGATGCCAGGAAATCTTCTAGCCATGCAATGGTTTGAATGTCAAGGTCGTTGGTAGGCTCATCCAGCAAAAGAATATCAGGTTTTCCAAACAATGCCTGTGCAAGAAGTACTCTTACCTTTTGATTGCCATCTAAATCTTTCAATAAACTAAAATGGAAGTCTTCTTTAATTCCAAGATTACTTAGCATTGTAGCTGCATTATTCTCTGCATTCCAGCCATCCATTTCGGCAAATAAGTTTTCAAGTTCACCTGCCCGTTCACCGTCAGCTTCAGAAAAATCTTCTTTCGCATACAAGGTATCCTTTTCCTTCATAATGCTATAAAGCTCTTTATGACCCATCATGACCGTCTCTATCACAGGGAACTCATCAAAAGCATAGTGATTTTGGGTTAAAACAGCCATTCGTTCTCCAGGAGTAAATGAAACAGAGCCACTGCTTGGATCGATTTCTTTGGAAAGAATTTTCAGGAAAGTTGATTTTCCGGCTCCGTTGGCACCGATTATTCCATAACAATTCCCCGGAGTAAATTTTAAATTTACTTCTTCAAAGAGAGTTCGTTTGCCGTAGCGGAGAGAGAGATTTGATATTGTAATCATCTATTTAAAATAAATTGCAAAGGTACGGATTTAATGGAGTATTTTAAGTTTGTCAGAATGTTTATGGCGAATCATAACCCATTTTCATTTTTTATATATGAACAAGGACCAACTACTAAAGAGACTTTCCACAGCCCTGAGTAAAGCCGAGGCTGTTATAATTGCAAAGGACAAGGCTTGTCTACCGAAGGATCTCATTGACTTAAGTTTCGACCATCAAAAGGAGCTTGCCTTCAGGGCATCCTGGGTATTGGAGCAGTTACTTTATTACAGATTGGATGATCTGATTCAATCTCTACCAGAGTTTATTGCAGGATTTCTGATACAAAAGAATCGAAGTTGTCAAAGGCATTTTAGTAAGATCATGATGTATCTTGTTGATTTAGATTATATACCAGAAATCAATTCTATTCTTGCCAAGAACAGGGAGCAGCTAGTTGAAATAACTTTTGACTGGCTGATTGATCCGGAAACACCTGTTGCTGTGAAGGTTAATTGTATGGATATCTTATTCCCTTTTGCTAAGGAGCAATCCTGGATTAAGGATGAGCTCCGCTCCCAGGTTCAGTTCTTGTTAAACGACGGTTCTGCTGCCTTACAAAGCCGGGGTAAACGGATCTTGAAAAAGTTAAAATCTTGAAATCCGCTGAATTGTTTAAAAATATACACGATCTGATAGGATAGTCTCTTCGCTAATACTTAATAAATTTGCTTCTTTGCAAACATGAACGGGATAAAGCAAGAACTGTATGAACAATGTATGAATTATGTCCATAATTGTATAGATACAGCCCAAAAGGCTATAGATGATGCAGTCGAATCAGCAAATGATGATACTAAAAGCAGTGCCGGAGATAAGTATGAAACCGGTCGCGAAATGATGCAGCAAGAAATTGACAGAAACAGGAAACAACTGGAAGAAGCGAAAAGACAAAATTTAGTTCTGGAGCAAATTGAACACAAAGACCATTATGATGTTGTTCAGGTTGGAAGTTTGGTTATTACAAACAGGGGTAAATTTTATATTGGGATTAGTCGTGGACAAATTCATTTTGAAGGATCTCATTATTTTGCTATTTCAGCAATATCACCAATAGGGACAGAACTTATGTTTCAAAAAGCAGGATACGAATTTGACTTTAATGGAAGGACTTTTATAATAGAGGCAATTCAATAAACAGGTTCTATTTTTCAGACCCCTTTTCTTTGTTTAACATAGTGTCATCAAACCAGTTAACTATTTCTATTGTCAAAGCTATCCGCCTGTTTGTGAATGCATGATCCGTGTTCCAGATTTTATAGTCAAAATTCTGCCTCGGATTAAATTTCGAGAAATAGGTATTGTTTTGGTGTTCATCAATTACCAATATTGGTTTATTAGACTTTGAAACTTGTTTCTCAATATCATAAGAATCAAGCTTAGCAAGCATATCATCCAAAAATTTATTGGGTTCGCAGTCAAGCATTCCAAGTGTTAATAGGTATTCTTTAAGTCCGATCAGATTGCCCTCCGCACCTTCTCCCTGTAATAAGGTAAATGGGTTAAACACGGATACTCCAACAATAGATTTAATTCTTTGATCTTTTAATCCAGCCAGTAGTGCTATTCCAGCTCCCATACTATGACCTGCGAGTGCAATTTTTGTGGTATCGACCCGTAATTTTTCTATGTTTATGCTATCCGTAAGATAGTCTACTACTGCACCTGCATCATCTATTGCATTCTGAAATCCAAATGTTCCTTTACTACCCCATGTTCCACGGTAATTAAAATAAATTACATTATAACCTGCCCTTCTTATGTTTTGTGCCAGATCTAAACTACGCTCATTACCTGGTAAACCATGGAGTAAGATTACTGTTGGGTGTGGACCTTTACCGTCTGCGGTATATGCAAATCCGTACATGGTCAATTCACCAGATTGTATTTGTAATTCAACTTGCCCCGCAGGAAAAAATTCATCAGGCTTGAGGTCATTTTGAATATATTCAATACTTCTCTTCTTTGGATTTATATTATTGCCCGATTTACAAGACGTTAGAAGTATGATTGATACTAAACAGAATAAGGTAAAGGAGTGAAGAATCTTCATAGGAGTTCCCGTTTAGGCTCAAAAAAATAAATGAATATAAAAAAGGGCTTATGTTTTTTAACATAAGCCCTTGTAATATAAGAAAGTTTTTTAGCGAACCTTAAAAACTACTTTAGTATCTGCCCAGATCATGGAGACGTTTCCATTGTCAGCAATATCAAAAGTAAAAACTTCTGTATTTTCTGAGGATTTTCCGGCCATAACATTCACACGTAATGCGTCTTCACTTTCTTTATAAACAGTTCCCCACTGCTTCCATGTCTTGTTGAAAATTATTGTCCATTCCTGATCTCCCGGAATAGTATAAAGACCATATTTGCCGGCTGTTAATGTTTTACCTTCAATTTTAACATCCTTGCTTGTTTCAAAAACAGTGGCCTCATTTGCTCCTGTCCGCCAAACTTTTCCAACTGGTGCCAAAGCTGACAATGATCTTCCTTTTAGTGAAGGGCGACTGTAATCAACTGAAATTTCAGCGCCTGATCCAAGAGTTTTGGAAACTTTAGCCGGCGGACTTGGTCTTTTACTTTTATCCTGCTGTGCGGATGAACTTAGACTTAAAAACAGTCCTGTAACCAAGGTTAATAAAAATAGTTTTTTCATGATTTTATTTTTTATAATGTATAAATATATCAATTAGGTAAAATTCATTTGTAAAATTTAGGTTAAAAACTTTTGAAAATGCTATTGTGTAATGTGCGGGTATTCCAGTAGCCGCTTACAATTATTCTTCTGATAGTATATAATGGATCAATCTCATCCCTTTTTTCAGAAAGAATGAATGCTGAAGAAAAGCCCCTTTTCTTCAATTCCGGGATTGCTTCCTGATTCCACAATCCGAATGGATAAGCGAAATATTTTACATCCTTTCCTGTAATTTCTTTTAGCGTTTTTGTTGGTTTCTCTAGTTGTGTTACCCAATCTTCCCCCTGATATTTCTTTACATTCTGATGGTCATAAGTATGTGAACCAATTACGTGACCTGCATCCGATAGCTCTTTTACCTGCGCCTTACTCATGTAATTGGGCTTACCCAAAGAAACAGTCATAATAAAAAATACACCTTTAAAGCCATACTTCTTCAATTCAGGAAGGGCGTTAGTGTACTGATCCAGTTTGGTATCATCAAAAGTTAGCATGATAGGCTTCTTAGGTAATTTTGCACCGTATAACAGATAGTCATAAAGCTGATCAGGCAAAATAGTCTGATAACCGCTATCTGCAAGCATTTGCATCTGCGATTTAAACTCCGCAATGGGCACTATATAATCCTTTCCCATTTTTCCGTCCGTTGAAATCCAGTTTCTTATCTGATGATAACAAAGTATAGGTAACTGAGGCCTGGCAAGAATTTCTGTCGCATTCGCCTTTTTTCCCGATGGTGGTTCCGATTCTGTTTTACCTGACTCTTCTGTATTGCTTTTTTCAATGGATTGTCTGGCAGGGATACTATCTGCAGAGTCTGATGAAAGAGTTATGGAATTTGATTGACATGAACACAGGTAAATACTTATAATGAGAAGATAAAATGGAATTGACTTTTTGTTCATCATTGTAAAATAGGCAGTCTCGTTTATTTGATTAATTTCTTAACGAAAATAGATAAAAATGGCCTTACCCGTAGAATTGCCTTCTGAATTAATGTTTAAATTCTTAGTCCGATTGACCTAATCGATTGAACATATTTGCATTACCTTTGCATTTTGAAAAGCAAGATGACTGAAAAGGTTTTAAAGAATTTAAAAATAGCATCCCTTAATGAGATGCAGCGTGTTGCTATAGATGCTGCAGCGAAAAGCGATACCATAATTCTTTCACCTACAGGTTCCGGAAAAACAATTGCTTTCTTGATTCCTTTATTAATGCGTCTGGATAATTCAATTCATGGGGTTCAGGCAATGATTCTCGTTCCATCCAGAGAGCTGGCTATGCAGATTGAACTGGTTTTTAAAGCTATGGTAACCGGATTTAAGGTTAATTGTTTTTATGGAGGGCATCCGGTCAGGACTGAGAGGAACAATCTGACTCAGGCGCCGACTGTTTTAATTGGTACGCCAGGGCGGATAGCATATCACATTCGTGACAACAATTTTACTACAGATGAAATCCATACCCTGGTATTGGATGAATTTGATAAGGCTTTGGAATTCGGTTTTGAGGATGATATGAGCTTTATTATCAGTCGCCTGAAAAATGTCAAGAGGAGAATACTTACTTCTGCCACGAAAATGGAAGGAATTCCACTTTTTACTGGACTTATAAAACCAATTGAAGTTAATTTCTTAAATGATCTAAATAGTCGTCCAGATTTAAAAATCAGAACTGTAGTTTCTGAAGCAGCCGATAAGCTGGAGACCTTATTCTCTTTAATTTGTAAACTTGGAGGCGGCTCAGCGCTGGTTTTTTGTAATCATAGGGAAGCCGTTGACAGAATAAGCGCTTTGCTTTGGGACATGGGCCTGGATCACGGGGTTTTTCATGGTGGTATGGAACAGGAAGATCGCGAAAAAGCCTTATTGAAGTTTAGAAATGGCAGTTACCGTTTGTTGATTACTACCGATCTTGCATCAAGAGGTTTGGATATACCGGAAATTGACTATGTAATTCATTATCAAATGCCCCACAACGAAGAGGCTTTTCTTCATAGAAACGGACGTACTGCAAGGATGCATTCAAGCGGTACGGCCTATGTAATTCTTACTGAAGCTGAACAACCTTCATTTCTTTCAGATAATATAGAGGTAGAGCATCTACCTGAAAAAGATGTTATTCCGCCAAATACTGACTGGGCCACCTTGTATCTTGGAGCAGGCAGAAAAGATAAAATTAATAAAATTGATATCGTAGGTCTTTTATTGAAAAAGGGTGAATTGGATAAAGATGAATTGGGCTTGATCGAAGTTCAGGATTTTTCATCCTATGCTGCTGTAAAGCGTAATAAAATTGATGCGGTGCTGAGACTGCTGAAGATGGAAAAGATTAAAAATAAAAAAATCAAAATTGAAGTTTCCAGATAATTGATATGAGTAATAATGACATTATGAAAAAACTTCGGGTAGCCTTAAAGCTAAACGATCAGGAAATTGTTGAAATCCTTAAACTGGTAGATTTCTCTATTACCAAAGCCGAATTGGGAGCGATTTTCCGAAATAAAGAGCATGAGAACTTTAAACCTTGTGGCGATCAGATTCTTCGTAATTTCCTTAATGGACTCATTATTTATAAACGTGGACCCAAACCGGAATAACACCTTAATTAGCTTATTCTCCTAACATTGGGAATAATCTTTTGATGTCTTCGTCGCTTGGCCGGCTACCATATTCACATATTTCAAATGATTCGGCAAAGCTCACTTGGCCTGCTTTCGCTATACCATACCATTTTTCAAGACTGCTTTTCACAGCCGGGGTGATACCATTACCTCGTAACTTCTTTAGCCATGCCAATCGTTCAGACTGTTCTTTTGGAACCTGATTTTCATACCCTCCAATCCATGGAAGCCATTCATAAAATTGTGACTGATGAGCATCAAGGCTATATACCTTCTTGTCAATTACATTTGAAATATCCACTGCTATATCTGGTTGAAAGGGATTTGGTTTTTTAAAATTATCCTGAAAATAAAGGAATACCGGGTTTTTACGTAGGGGAGGGGTATCCGGAGCGATGTTTGGAACTCCTACCATAAATGCGGCATCCTGTACCAAAATGCCTGTGTAGCGATGGTCAGGATGATAGTCGTTGGATCTGGGTGCAATAACTACATCTGCATTCCATTCTCTGATTCTTTTAATTACTTCCATACGGATAGCTAAAGTTGGAAGCAATTCACCATCATGATTATCCAATACCTCATAATTAACTCCTAATCTTTTTGAAACTTCTTTCGTTTCTTCCAGTCTTCTCTGGGCAAGCATTCCGCCACCTTCTTTCATATGACCCGCATCGCCGTTTGTGACAGAAAGAAATTTAACTTTATGGCCCATTGCTATAAAAAGAGCGGCAGTTCCACCTGATTTTATATCACAATCGTCGGGATGGGCTCCAATCATTATAATTTGAAGGGGTTTTTCTTGTGCATTTAATAGACTTAGGCAACAGGTAAATAAGAAGATTAGTATTGCTTGAGCTTTCATTTGTTTTGTGTTTCGATTCCCCAAATGAAGATAAGTATTAATTCTAATTTTGAGTATTTTAGCAAGTAAAAGTCATGTGCTTTTATTCTATATTAACCAGATTTAATTTCAATTTCTCATTGATATTTTTGCAATGAAAAAGGTTTTATTACCTTCCAAACAAATTAAAATCTAAATCCTGATTTTATGGGCTTCCTTACACCAAAGTATTTTAAAGGAACATCACTGCAGATAGGCTTATATGCTGCCCTGACCGTATTTCTTACCTATACTATGGTTTTTGGATTCAGGAAATCATTCACTGTTGCTACTTTCGACGGACTAACAATTGCTGGATATAGTTATAAAACTATACTTGTGATTTCCCAAATGTTAGGTTATATGCTCGCAAAATTTTACGGAATTAAGTACATATCCGAACTAAAACGCCATGGACGAGGCAAGATCATTCTTATTTTAACATTAATAGCATGGCTTAGCTGGTTGTTTTTTGCAATGGTTCCTGCCCCATATAATATTCTTTTTCTGTTCATTAATGGCTTTCCTTTGGGGATGTTATGGGGAGTTGTCTTCTCATATGTAGAGGGAAGAAGGAGTACTGATTTTATAGGTGCCACACTTGCAGTAAGCTTTATTTTTGCTTCTGGCTTTGTCAAAACTATTGGAGCTTGGTTGATGCTGAATTTTAGTATTACAGAATTTTGGGTTCCTTTTTATACAGGATTGGTTTTTGCAGTTCCTTTATTAATATTCGTTTACCTCATCGAAAAGATTCCTGCGCCTGATGCTGAAGATATCGCTTACCGTATGAACAGGGTACCAATGCTAGCCAGCGAACGGAAAAAGTTTATCAGAATGTTTATTCCGGGGCTTGCAGCCTGCATCCTGATCTATACTTTTGCAACTATTTTCAGGGATATGCGTGATAATTTCAGTGCTGAAATGTGGAAGGAAATGGGCTTTTTTGATAAACCAGAACTTTTTGCGAGGACTGAAACTCCAATAACAATCATTATTCTGGTGCTTATTGGCAGTATGGTGCTCATAAAAGATAGCTTTAAAGCCTTTATGCTTTCTCATATTTTCATTGGTTTAGGTTTTATATTAGCAGGATTATGTTCCTTCCTTTTTATTACTGGTGGACTGCCACCTGTCTGGTGGATGACTCTTGTCGGACTTGGCTTGTACATGGTGTATATTCCATTTAATTCTGTGTTTTTTGAACGTTTGATTGCTAGTTTTAAACATACAGGAAACGTAGGTTTTCTGATTTACCTGGCTGATTCTTTTGGGTATGTTGGTAGTGTTGGAGTGATGCTGAGTAAAGAGATTTTTAAGGTTCAGTTGAATTGGGTAACTTTCTTCTCAAATAGTGTAATTGGGTTATCAGTGGTGGGGTTGGGTTTGACTATCTTTTCTTCTTTTTATTTTTATAACAAACATAAAATGATGTTTTTAAACAAGCAATCTCCCAATTTTTAATGTAGAATGATCGTTTTCAATCAATAATGGATAAACAACTTTTAGAACAAGTTCTTAGTGAATACGGATTTCAAGCTGATCAGGTCAGTTATAAATCTTTTGGTACAGGTCATATCAATTCAACCTGGTTAATCAGCATTCAAAATAGTTCAAAACAATACATCCTGCAAAGTATCAATATAAATGTATTCAAGGAGCCTGAGATTATCGCCGCAAATGTAAAGCTCTTATCAGATTACCTTAAAAAGCATAACCCCGAATATCTTTTTGTTGGTGCTATTCCAAGCATAAACGGAAGTGAAATGGCCTATGTTGGAGGTATCTACTGGAGGCTAACCAACTTTATTGACAATTCGGTTTCATTTGATACATTGAGTGATCCTGAACAGGCCTATGAGGCTGCTTTGCAATTCGGGAGGTTAAACAGGTTGCTCTCTGATTTTGATGCCTCAGAGCTCAATGAAACAATTCCTGGATTTCACGATCTCGGACTTCGTTATAATCAATTTGCTGAAGCTCATGAGCATACTAATGAATCATTAAAACTAAAAGCTGCTTCTGAAATTCAGAAAGCCAAGCATTATTCCTTTATCCTAGATTATTTTAATTCATTTAAAAATTCGCCCGACTTCCCCAACCGTGCTATGCACCATGATACCAAAATCAGCAACATGCTGTTTGATAAAGATACAATGAAAGGTATCTGCGTGATTGATTTAGATACAATGATGTCGGGCAAGTTTATTTCTGACCTTGGTGATATGATGCGGACTTACCTCTGCGCGTATTCTGAAAATGAGCCGGATACGGATAAAATTTTTATTCGTGAAGCGTATTTTGAGGCCATAGTCAGAGGTTATTTATACGAAATGGGCTCAATTTTGACAAATGTTGAAAAGGATTTGATTTTATTTTCAGGTAAATACCTGATTTACATGCAGGCAATTAGATTTTTGAGCGACTTTTTGAATGGAAGTATTTATTATCCTATCTCTTATCCGGAACAAAATCTTGACCGTGCGAGAAATCAGTTTAAATTATTATCAGAATTCTTCGACAAGGAGAAAGTATTGGTAGATATTGTCAATCAATGTTTAAATGATACCAGAGCGAAAATTTTATAATTTTTAATGAAGCTGAAAATTGATTTTTCTGGCTTAAGCGCATGAAAAATTAAATTAGTTGAATTTAATTTTGTTTTTTATATATTTAATGTTGCAAATAAATAAGTAATTTGCAATAACAAAACAAATTAAACAATTAAACTATTTATTAATGGAAACCGGTACAGTAAAATTTTTCAACGAGTCTAAAGGATTCGGATTTATTACCCAAGAGGATGGCAAAGAAATTTTCGTTCACGTTAGCGGACTTAAACAGGATATAAGACAAAACGATAAAGTAGAGTTTGACGTTGAAGAAGGTAAAAAAGGCTTAAGTGCAGTTAATGTAAGATTAGCATAAATTTTTACTTCTTTTAATCGGATATACATCCTAAGAAAAAGCCGTGCAGGTTATAATCTGTACGGCTTTTTTAATTTATAGTTCAGTATTAGGATTGAGACTCGCATTCAAGAACACAAAGTGATTGTCGAATACATCAAGTTTGATTTTGCTGTCCTTATCAATTTTTCCGGAAAGGATTTCTTTGGACAATTCATTTAAGATTCTCTTTTGAATCACTCTCTTTAATGGACGCGCACCAAATTGCGGATCATATCCTAATTGTGCCAGCCAGTCGAGTGCTTCCTCAGAAGCATCAATTTCAATTCCCATTTCTGCAAGTGTGTTTTGAACACCTTTAAACTGAAGTGTTACAATATCCCTGAGTTCGTTTCGGTTTAAAGGAGTGAACATAATCAGTTCATCAATCCTGTTTAAAAACTCGGGTCTGATAGTTTGCTTTAATAACTCAAATAATTCAGACTTTGTTTTAGCAATGACCTCATCTCGGTTTATTTCATTCAAATCCTTAAAATTATCTTGTATAAGGTGAGAGCCTATATTAGAGGTCATAATAATGATTGTATTTTTGAAATCAACCAAGCGACCTTTGTTGTCGGTCAATCTTCCATCATCCAGAACCTGCAATAAAATATTAAATACATCAGGATGTGCTTTTTCTATTTCATCAAGCAGAATAACAGAATAGGGTTTTCTTCTTACCGCTTCTGTCAGCTGGCCACCTTCATCATAACCAACATACCCCGGAGGCGCTCCAATAAGTCTTGAAACTGCATGACGTTCCTGATATTCACTCATATCAATACGGATCATGGCATGTTCATCATTGAACAGATAATCTGCCAATGCTTTGGCAAGCTCAGTTTTTCCTACTCCTGTGGTTCCAAGGAAAATGAATGAACCAATTGGTTTCCTTTTGTCTTGTAAGCCGGCACGGGAACGGCGAATTGCGTCAGAAATAGCTTCAATAGCTTCATCCTGGCCTGCAACACGTTTATGGAGTTCAACTTCCATATGCAGTAGTTTTTCACGTTCACTTTGAATCATTTTGGTAACTGGCACACCAGTCCAGCGCGAAACAACTCCCGCAATATCTTCTGAAGTTACTTCTTCTTTCAACATGCGATTGTCTACCTGAGTATTCGCAAGTTGTTGTTTTAATTCTTCAACTTTATCTTGTGATTCCTTGATTTTGCCATATCTTAATTCGGCCACCTTGCCATAATCTCCTGCACGTTCAGCCTGATCAGCTTCCTGCTTAAAGGTCTCGATTTGTTCTCCCTGATTATTGATTGCGTCGACAAGATCTTTTTCAGCCTTCCAGAGTGCCTTAAGGGAATCGCGCTCGCTTGAAAGATTAGCTATTTCTTCGGATAGTTCTTTTACTTTTTTATCGTCATTTTCTCTCTTGATTGCCTCACGCTCAATTTCCAGTTGCATGATTTTGCGATCCAGTTCATCCACAGCTTCAGGTACTGAGTCCATTTCTAAACGAAGCTTCGAAGCAGCTTCATCCATTAGATCAATAGCTTTATCCGGGAGGAAACGATCTGAAATATAGCGTTGTGATAACTCTACTGCAGCAATAATTGCTTCGTCTTTGATCCTTACTTTATGATGAGTTTCATACCTTTCCTTTAAACCTCTGAGAATGGAGATCGCGTCCTGAGTATTTGGTTCATCAACCATTACTTTTTGGAAGCGGCGCTCCAATGCTTTGTCTTTCTCAAAATATTTCTGGTATTCGTTTAAAGTAGTTGCACCTATCGCACGTAATTCTCCTCGAGCCAAGGCCGGCTTGAGAATATTAGCAGCGTCCATTGCGCCTTCTCCACCTCCGGCACCCACCAGGGTATGAATCTCATCAATGAAGAGAATGATCTCTCCATCACTTTGTGTCACTTCTTTTATTACTGCTTTTAAACGTTCTTCAAATTCACCTTTATATTTTGCTCCGGCAATCAGGGCACCCATATCCAATGAAAAGACAGTCTTGGTTTTCAGATTTTCGGGAACATCTCCTTGTATGACTCTAAATGCAATTCCTTCTGCAATGGCGGTTTTACCCACACCCGGTTCACCAATTAGTATCGGATTGTTCTTTGTACGTCTTGACAGGATCTGAATTACCCTTCTGATTTCTTCGTCACGTCCAATTACCGGATCAAGCTTGCCCGATTCAGCATATTCATTCAGATTACGGGCATATTTGTTCAGGGCATTGTATGTGGCTTCAGCATTCTGGTCGGTTACTCTTGTATTGCCTCTTAACTCCAGAATTGCTTTTTTTAAATCCTTCTGGTTAACTCCGGCATCTTTTAAAATTGAACTTACCTTATCTCCAGTTTCAAGCAATCCCAACAAAACATGTTCTACTGAAACAAATTCATCTTTAAATTCTTTCAGATATGAAATAGCTTTTTGAAGTGCAGAATTGGCTCCTGAAGAAAGGTAAATCTCAGATCCGCTGACTTTTGGAAAACTTTGGATCTGCGCATCAAGTACCTCAGAAATCCGATTAATATTGACATTTAGCTTTTTCAGAATGTAGCTGATTACATTTATATCGACACTTAATAATCCTTTTAGTATATGCGCAGTTTCAATAGCTTGCTGCTGGTTGCCGCTTGCAATTTCGGAAGCCTTCTGAACTGCTTCTTGTGCTTTGATGGTGAAGTTGTTTAGATTCATAGTATCAATGTACCCTCAAATTGATTGCCATGATTTTATACCCACAGGAGTGATGAAATTTTGTCAGTACGAAATCAATTATTACCGACTAAATGTCTGTTAATTAACAATTTAACCTGATATACTGTCTTTTTGTAAATCAGTTGACATTTAGTTTAAAGGGATCTTTTAATAGATTGCCTGACAGAATAAAATAGTGTAGTTTATTTTGACATCACAACTTTGAGTTGAGCTGCTTCATAGTCTACCAATTTTTGCAGCGGACCGGAAATAACCATTTTCATCATCATGTTTAGGTCTGCAGAAAATGTATGTGTAGCTTCTGTTTTCCCATCACCAAGATCGTTGAGGGTCCATTTTAACTCCAGATCAAATGGTACAGTTTCTGATGGTTTAACAATAATTTCTTTGTCCTGGGTTATAGATGAGACCTTTAAAGCCAATTTTGCCATGTTTTGTATGGTGAAGCGGGCTTCATCCTTTGTTGAGGACCAGTTATAAATATTCTCAGGCATCAGTTGCTGATGATTGTTGAGATCTGCAAGAAAGTCGAATACTTCATGAATCGGTCTTTCAATAGAAACTGTGCTTTCAATATTTGTCATATAATCAAGTTTAACTTTCTAAAGAATTTCCCCAGTTTTGAGGGTCTTCACGCCATGTTCTTAATAATTTTAAATCTTCGGGAGAAATAAAACTACGTTCAGCGGCATAAGTGATCAGGGCGTTGTAATTTGAAAGTGTTAAAAAGCGACATTTCGCCTTTTTGAAATTTTCATCAGCTGTATCGAAACCATAATTGAAAATGGCAACCAATCCAGCAACTTCGCATCCTGCTTCCCTGAGGGCTTGAATAGCTTGTAAACTACTATTCCCTGTAGAAAT
>CAMBFY010000015.1 GCA_945865415.1 Sphingobacterium thalpophilum | reverse complement strand
GCTAATGAAACTCGTTGCTGTTCTCCCCCGGATAACTGCGTTGGGTAATGATGCCCGCGATCTGCAAGACCAACTTTGTCAAGCAATTCCAATGCACGCGGACGGATATTCTTCTCAGCTCTTAACTCTAGCGGTACCATTACATTTTCCAGGGCTGTCAAAGTAGGCAATAGCTGAAAGTTTTGGAAAATAAAACCTACATGCTGATTCCTAACCTGAGCACGCTGATCCTCATTCAGATTATCAAGTCGGATATGATTCAGTTCCACAATGCCCGAAGTGGAACGATCAAGACCTGCACATAAACCCAAAAGCGTTGTTTTACCACTTCCCGAAGGACCGACGATCGACATGGCCGAGCCCGCCTCTATTGCAAAACTTATATCATCCAAAACAGTCAGCGTGCGGCCGCCACTTTGATAAGTTTTACTCAAATTCTGAATGTTCAGGATAATATCCACTATAATCGGGTTAAATTAATAATTGGGTTTAAACGATCTCTGCAAAATAAACAAAATGAAGGTCTTAGACAGACCAGCTTTGTAAAAATCTTCTCATTTTACTGGATGGTGATGGCTGGGGGGTGTTACAAACTTATAATCTACAATTTTGGGGATATGCTGGAAAAAACAAATTAAAAAGCCACTTTCAATTTCAAATCTCCACCTAAAGGCGTATATTGTTTTACAAATGCTGAATTATTCTTACATGAATTTGAAAAAACGCATTCGATAAATAAGGCAAAATAAATTTACCATGAAAACCAATCTCATGAAAAACCAATCAAAGTTATCCATCGCCATCCTGTTCCTGTTTTTATTTTTTGCACCACTGGCTCAGGCATCTAGACCTGTAAGAATCGCAACCATTGGGGCTTCCCCTAACATCAATAAAAATCAGTCGCCGGAGGCTTTAGTGGAACAGATGATTAGTTTTTGGCAAGGCCAGCTCAACCAGGTTCTTAAGTCTAAACTGGATTTGATTGTATTACCCGAAATTTGTGATGTGCCGGTCGGCTTGAGTACTTCAGAGCAAAAAAATTATGTCGAAGCAAAGAAAAACAAACTTTCAGACTTTTTTGCCAAAATAGCCAGGGAGAATAATTGCTATATCGCATATGGATCATTGCATAATGCTGATAAAGGTCTTCGCAACTCTCTGATTTTACTGGACAGGGCCGGAAAAATAGCCGGGACTTATCATAAGAACTTTCCAACTATTCCTGAAATGGAGCAGGGAGTTGTCCCGGGTGATCAAAGCCAGATTTTTCAATGTGACTTCGGTACAGTTGGAATGGCTATATGTTTTGATTTGAATTACGATGAATTGCGTGCAAAATATGTACAGCAACAGCCAGATATCATCCTCTTTTCCTCAGTTTACCATGGTGGTTTGATGCAAGGCATATGGGCTTATTCCTGCCGTTCTTATTTTGTAAGCGCCATTGGAGTTGTACAGTTACCATCGGAAGTTCTTAATCCCCTGGGAGAGATTGTCGCAACTAGTACCAATTACTTCAATTACACGCTCGCCACCATTAACTTGGATTATGAACTGGCCCACCTGGATTATAACTGGGATAAACTTAAGAAGCTAAAGGCTAAATATGGGGATGCCGTTAGTATTCATGATCCTGGAAAAGTTGGCTCAATAATAATTAGCAGTGAGGATAAAGCCATTAGTGCTCTACAGATGGTTAAAGAATTCGATATTGAACTTCTGGATACTTATTTTGACCGCTCGAGAATGTTTAGAAAAAAAGAATTAAATAAGTCCGCTGATTTGTAGCAAAAAGTTTAACAATCTGTCCGTAGAGTTAAGCGAAGCGTCTCTACGGATTGTCCAATGATGAGGAGTCTTCAGACTACTCATTCACAAAAAAATAATATCAATCAACCCCTTTCCATTTCCAAATTAATCAATTCCGGAGGAGTACAAATAATCCTGTTCAAATCTTACAATTCCTACCCTAACCGGGTTTGCATGTAAATAGATCATTCTTGATTTCAATATTTCATCTGTTGAGCATTCAACCGGATGATTATCCTGCTGCCAAAATTGGAAGTCCTTATTTCGTTTATTATTCTCACCAGCCTTTTTAAAGATCCATAACATCCAGTTTTTTCTGCTTTCTTGTGGATTGTCTCTTATTGCATTAATAATGGCAAATGAGCTGAACTTTTTAAAATCTCTTATTACATCAGAAAGCATCTTAGTGCCATTTGTAGATATGATCAGATGTAAATGATTGCTCATAATACACCAGGAATGAATTACCAGGCCTTTATTTTCCTGGCAAAATTTTAAGCAGGGTCTTGTTCGCTTCGGTCCTTGAGCTGCCACATAAGTTTATTTGAAATGGCAACTAGTCACTTTGCCTAGCTGCCCTTCCACATGAAATACGACACCGTTTTTAATAAACCTTGCCGAGGGAAGTATCTTGGGGCTATTCGTAATTTGAAATGGAACGAGATTTCTTACTTGAAATTCTCTACAGGGGAGGGCTGAACTGAGCTTTTACAGACGGCTATTGCTTTCGACAGTCAATTATGTCTGCTCCAGAGGCTTATCAGATCAATTATATCCGTATTTCATTCCCTTCCCTAAACCACATGAATGATATAAGATTAATTGAATTTAACCTGTATTACCTTTAAGATTTTTGCTTATTCTCAGTTTCCATAATATTAATACTCATCATCTGTTCCATGGTCCGCTTCATACCTTCTGGAGAACCATCAAGGAATATGACATTCCCCTTTCCATTTTCTGAGAAATGTTTGATTGCCTCGGTCCACATGGTGAACAGAATCACTGAAGTATCAAGATCTGCTGTTTGCATCTCTTTAGCGGCCTGGGTCATGCCCTTGGCTACTTCTTCTCTGAAAAGTGCGATACCCTGCCCTCGTAATTGCGCAGCTTCGCGCTCGGCATTTGCTGCGATCTTTATGGCATTTCCCTCTGCTTCAGCAGCTTTGGTTTTGGTAATTAGTAGAGCCTGTCCTTCATTTTCAGCTGCGGCTTTCAGATTATTAGACGCAACCACGCGGCTCATTGAGGTTAGGATTACCTCGTCAAATGTGATATCATTGAGCTGAAGATCCTGTAAATGATAACCCCAGCTTTCTAATACTACATCTATTTCTTCTTTTACATGATCTACAATATCCTTGCGAAGGCCCAGGACTTCAGATTGTTTTTTACTTGCAACAAATGAGCGTATCGTTCCTTCAATTGTACGAATGAGCGCCTGCATCAAATTCTGCTCATTAATGAATTTAAAAGCCACATTTTTTATAGTTTCTTCATCAGGGTTATTCACTGAGTAAAGTACCATCGCTTTAAAATATACATTTGCCTGATCTATGGTTACTGCTTGAAATTCAAGTTCTACAGATCTATTTTGTATGGATATTCTGGAATAAATCACTTCAATAAGTGGAATTTTAAAGTTTAGTCCGGGCTTAAGTAACCTTCTGTACTTGCCGAATATGGTTATAACGCCAATTGTTCCTTGTTTTACTGTTACAAAGGAGCTAAACAGGATGACAATTGCAAAAAATAATAAAATATAGCTTGTATACATAGTGTAAAATTTTATCTAATATACGCAAGAAAATTTATTTTCTGATAGTGATGTTTGGTATGGGTTATAGAGTAATAGGTACTCTTTACAAAATCTCATGGATAAAATACTGGCAGATTTATTGCATAAGTTAATAAAACGTATCAGATGAACTTAAAGAGAGTTTTCGGGACAATATCAACTGAATTAGGAATATTAGGGCTTATCTATGCCGCAATAGGCTTTGTACAGAATACACAAGGCTATAAAATGCTGATTGTTTTCGCTGTATCAAGGATTGTTTTTTTCTTTACGGGAATTTATTTGTTCAGAAGTACCACTGTTCAGACTATAACAATATGATACCGTATTGTAAACAGTACGGTGTTAAATATTTAAAACAAATAAAAATTATATAATTATTAATCCCTCAAAGATGCAAGCAAACGACCACCTTTATAATAGTATTTTCTCCAGTAGGCCTCGTCAAGATCGCTTATCATTACACCTTTACTGGTTGATGCATGCGCGAACTTGTTATTCCCCATATAAACACCCATGTGTGTGATCGAGCGACTTCCTATCTTGAAAAATACAAGATCACCCTCTTTCAACTCGGATTTGTTAATTGGGTTGACCATGCTGAAAATATTTCTTGAGTTATTACCAATCAGGGTATTAAAAACTTTGTTATATAGCTCAAACGCGAAGCCCGAGCAGTCGATGCCTTTTTTTGAACCACCTCCTAGTCTGTAGGGAGTACCAATCCAGTCGTATACAAACTGATAAAGTTTAAGATTTGAGGTAGCTGAGAGTGCTACACCCATTATTTGTGAAAAGTATTCGGAGGCAAGATTGTCTGGGTCCTCAATTTTCTCCACTGGTTTTTGGTCCTTATCAATGCTTTGTGCCTGTACGAACATACAAGAAAGAGCTAGCAGCAATGCTATAATTACTTTTTTCCCCATCATTTTTGATCTTTCGTTTATAAATAAACAGCATAAGTATGATCGTCTGTTTACGATTTATATTCTAGGAATGCCGCAAAAGTATGAATAAATAAAATCAAAACAAGAAATCTGAGTTGTTTCAGCAATTATTTATGGATATTCTGGCATTAATACGTTTAAACAAGCCAAATGGTATTCTTTTTTTGGGAAGATATGGTTAGATTTGTCATCCTTTGTAAAGGGTTTATTTGTTTAAAAGAAACGATTATTAATGAGTTCAATAGAAATTACTAAAGACACCTATCTTCAATGGTATGAGTCTATGCTCTTGATGCGCAAGTTCGAAGAAAAGGCTGGTCAACTTTACGGGCAACAAAAGATTAGAGGTTTTTGCCACTTGTATATTGGTCAGGAAGCTGTGATGGCTGGTACAATGTCAGTTATCCGCCCAGAGGATTCACTTATTACAGCCTATCGTGATCACGCACACGCTCTTGCAAAAGGTATGAGTGCCAATGAAGTGATGGCTGAATTGTACGGTAAAGCTACCGGATGTTCCAAAGGAAAGGGAGGTTCAATGCATATGTTCAGCAAGGAAAAGAAGTTTTTCGGTGGACATGGTATCGTTGGAGGTCAGATTCCACTTGGTGCCGGAATTGCATTTGCAGAGCAATATAACGGAACTGATAATGTTTGCATATGTTATATGGGTGATGGTGCTGTTCGTCAGGGGGCACTTAATGAAACCTTCAATATGGCCATGCTATGGAATCTTCCTGTAATTTTCGTTTGCGAGAATAATGGTTATGCAATGGGTACCTCTGTTTCAAGAACAACAAATATGGTTGATATCTATAAAATAGGTTTAGGTTTTGATATGCCATGTGCACCTGTTGATGGGATGAATCCGGTTGCTGTACATAATGCATTGGATGAAGCTGTACAGAGAGCCCGCCGTGGCGATGGTCCTACTTTTTTAGAGGCAAGAACTTACCGTTACAAAGGACATTCAATGTCTGATCCTGCAAAATATCGTACTAAGGAAGAAGTTGAAGGTTACAAAGTCAAAGACCCGATAGATGTAATAAGGGCAACAATAAAGGAAAAGAAATATGCTGATGAAGCATGGTTTGATTTAATAAATGATAAAATAAAGGCTATTGTAGACGAATCAGTTAAATTTTCTGAAGAATCACCCTGGCCGGATCCGTCCGAATTATATACAGATGTTTACATCCAATCTGATTACCCATATATCCGAGACTAAATTTTAATTTTAATATTCTAATCTGAAAATAAAATGGCTGAAGTAGTGAAAATGCCTAAAATGAGCGATACGATGACGGAGGGAGTTATCGCGAAATGGCATAAAAAAGTTGGTGATAAAGTTAGTTCAGGGGAATTGATTGCCGAAGTTGAAACAGATAAGGCGACTATGGACTTTGAGTCTTTTCAGGATGGAACGTTACTATATATAGGTGCTAAAGAAGGTGAAGCGGCAGCTGTTGATGCAGTAATAGCTATTCTTGGTAAAAAGGGAGAAGATTACCAGGCTCTTTTGAACGATTCCGGAAGTCAGAAGGATCTTGCAGCATCTGCGAAAATCTCTGATTTACCTGTAGAAGAAATAGCAGCACCTGCAAAAGAAAGTTTACCAATTGCCGCTAATCTGGAAGCTAATTCCTTCGGAGGTAGCGATGCAGAGGCAGAAGCTATGGGTGCCACTATTATTCGTATGCCTTTGTTAAGTGATACAATGACAGAGGGTGTAATAGCTGAATGGCATAAAAAAGTTGGTGATCAGGTTAAAAGTGATGATGGATTAGCAGATGTTGAAACTGATAAAGCAACAATGGAAGTTACTGCCTACGCAGATGGAGTTCTTTTATATGTTGGAGTTGAAAAAGGACAGGCAGCTAAGGTAAATGATATAATTGCCATCGTTGGTAAAGCAGGTACAGATATTTCTGCCTTGCTAAAATCAAGTTCTAAACCAGGCCTTCTGGAACTTAAAGTAGAATCTCAACCTGTCAAAGCCAATCAAGTAACGATACCAAAAGCTGATTTAGAGACACAACATGTACAAAATGATTCTACTTACCGTTCGAAAGCCTCACCATTAGCTCGCAAAATCGCAAAAGATAAGGGAATCGATATTTCACAGGTAAAAGGCAGTGCTGAAGGTGGTCGAATTGTTAAAAAAGATATAGAAAGCTTCAAGCCAGCTGCCCAAACACAGATCTCAAAAGCAGCAAGCCCAATTCCTTCATCAGCGGCACCACATTATTCTGTAACATCTTCTTCTCCAGAAACAAGTCCGGTTGCTATTCCTAAATTTATAGGTGAAGAGAAATTTACTGAGAAACCGGTGTCTCAAATGCGCAAGGTAATTGCTAAACGTCTTTCTGAAAGTCTCTTTACTTCACCACATTTCTATTTAACCATGTCAATTGATATGGATAGTGCAATGCAAGCCCGTACTAAGATCAATGAATTTACATCTGTAAAGATATCATTCAATGATATGGTGCTTAAGGCGGTTGCTGTTGCTTTAAAACAGCATCCAAACGTTAACTCTTCCTGGTTAGGAGACAAAATTCGTTATAATGAGCATGTAAATATAGGTGTAGCAGTTGCAGTTGAAGACGGTTTACTGGTGCCAGTAGTTCGTTTTGCAGATGGAAAATCACTTTCACATATTTCAGTAGAAGTTAAGGACTTTGCACAGCGTGCTAAATCTAAGAAATTACAGCCGTCAGACTGGGAGGGATCAACTTTTACAATTTCCAACCTTGGAATGTTCGGTATAGATGAGTTTACTGCAATTATTAACCCGCCTGATGCATGTATCCTGGCCGTAGGAGGAATCCAGCAGGTTCCTGTTGTAAAAAATGGAGCAGTTGTACCGGGTAATGTAATGAAAGTTACTTTAAGTTGTGACCATCGGGTTGTTGATGGAGCTACCGGCGCAGCATTTCTGCAAACATTAAAAGCATTATTAGAAGAGCCTGTAAGGTTGTTGGCGTAATTCCGGATCAAGTCCGGAATTACAATCGGATACGGCGAAAGCCTTTGTGTTGTTCCGGCGAAAGCCATTGAGTCCTTCCGGCAAAGGCTTGCGTGTACATTCCGACGAAAGCTGTATATCCTTCCGGCGAAAGCCGGAATCAACGAAAGCTTACCCCATTATTATTTTTATCAGCAAAACCAAATACTTTTTTTAAAAGCGGGCTATTTCGCATTCCGGTGTTTTCTCGAATTTTTAATTCCTCCTGAGCTATTTCTAGAAACAATCCCTCGATTGCTTTTTGAGTTGCATAATCGGCGAGGTCAGTATTTATCTTTCCGGCAAGTGGAATTTGATTATATGCTGTACTGAGGTCCGACCAATATTTTGTTGCCTGAGTTTTATCCAGCGAACCTTTAATAACCGGATTGAATTTTTCAGACAATGCTCTGCTTGTAACACGCTGAAAATAACTTGTGGCAGCATTTTTTTGATCGCTTATCAAAATGTTTGAAGCATCCTGAACACTCATTTCTTTTATTGCAGAGATAAAAATGGGCTTGGCTTCTTTAGCTGCAAGTTCTGCAGCACGGTTCATACTCAGAATAAAATCATCACAGGCTTTATTCATGCCTATCCCCCGAAGTGCTTTTTCAACTTTTCTTGCTTCAGGAGGAAAAAGCAATTTTATTGCAGAGTTTCCAAGAAATCCATTTTCAATGGACAGTCGGTCTGTACCAGCTGAAACTCCTATTTCAAGGGCTTCTTTTATTGCATCGCCAATTTCTAGCTGACTTGGACTTCCTGGTTTAATGGCATTGGCTGCCTCCTTCAAAACCTGTGGTAACTTAAGCTGAGCAAATAAAGATGCGGAGCTAAATATAATCGCACAGAATAATACAAGACGTAATTTCATAGTTGAATTTACCTAAATAAACGGATCTAATGGCATTTAATTATGGCATATAGTTATATTATATACGATGTTTGGTGAGTAGAGGGTTTTTATATTTTAACTCTTATTTTTATCTGCGTATGCAAGGACTTCCTGCAATAAAGGACGAGTTTTGGCTGATAGTGTCGAACGCATTTTTAATTGTTCCTGAGTTATTTCAATAATAATTTATTCAATTACTTTTTGCGTGACCTATGTACCAAGATCGGGATTTAATTTCCCGAAAAGCGGTATACGGTTTTAGGTGGTTATAACATCATTCCAGTACAGCAGCTTCGGTAGCTCTGTTAATCCTAAGTATAACATTATCTGCCAGTTTATTTAAACCTGCACTTCGAAGTATACACTCAACCTTTTGAGCCTCTTCCGGGAACAGAATTTTTAAACCTGCATTTGCAAAAAATCTATTTGTTCGGGATAATCTATCTGATCCTGCAGAGGTTCCCAAATCATTGCCTGCTTTAGTCTGGGTGAGATCTCAGTAGCGCTCGGATTTCCAAGGCTTGTTTGTGAAAGAATTTGAGCCGCCTTATTTAAAGTATCGCATGATGAAATCAGAAATTTGCCCGTTGATAAAACATATACTTTTATAAATCTCATGATTATAATTATTGTTTTTGAGAAAGGTTAAGGAAGCAAAGACAAATTCAAAATAAATTTCAATAAAGTTCCTTAACCCTTTTCTTTGCTTTTTATTCTTTATTCCCTTTTATTCGCATTCAAAACTTCTGCCAATTTCATAAATATTAATTATACTTGATTAGCTTAAAAATCGGCGACCTTGAAATTTAAAAAGAATTCATCGGGCATTACAGCAGTAAAAGAGCTTGAATTGCTTGCTGAATACCGCAGCACAGGAAACATTGAATTGCTTGGCCTACTCTATGAGCAATACATGCCTCTGATTTTCGGATTATGTCTCAAATATTTTCGGGATGAAGAACAAAGCAAGGATGCAGTGATGCAGATCTTTGAGGAGTTAGTAAATAAGCTTAAAGTTCATGAAGTAACGAATTTCAAAGGCTGGTTGTATACTCTCAGCAGGAATCATTGTCTGATGATTCTAAGAACATCATCTAAACATCAAATGATAAGTATTGATGAAAATGTTATGGAAAGTGAAGCTTTTGTGCATCTTAATCTGGAGGATGATACCGAAGTAAAGCTAACCACAATGGCAAAATGTATTGAAATACTACAGCCTGAACAGAGAACTACTATTAATCTGTTTTATATGGAGCAAAAATGTTATAAAGAAGTAGCGGATTTAACCGGCTTTGATCTTAAAAAGGTTAAAAGCTACATACAGAACGGTAAAAGAAATTTGAAAAATTGTACAGATAAGAATAGTGAGCACTGAGCACCCGGATAGTCTAATGATTAATGCTTACCTGGATGGAAGTCTAAATCAAGAAGAGATGCACAGGCTTGAAAAACAAGCGCTCTCTGACCCTTTCCTTTGGGAGGCATTGGAAGGATATGAATATACCTCAGATCCTGGTATACATCTAAGCATATTGCAGAGGCAGTTGCAAGAGCGCATTGTTCATTTGCAGGAAAATAAAAAGATATATGATTTTACCTGGCAGCGTTTAAGTGTTGCGGCATCAGCATCTGTAATGTTCATTACTGCTGGAATTCTCTTTTGGATGAGTATTAACAGGCCTGTTACAATGGCAGAAAGGCAGATTGAAGTTTCTTTAAATGATCGGGATTCGGTCAATAATGAGATTCAGGCTTACGTAAATCAGCCGGTTATCAGAGAAAAAAAATATCCTGGCTCATCAGATCAATCAAGAACTTCCGCTTATGGCATGGCTTTTGGTTCCAATGCTGATTCTAAATTGAATAATTCCCCAAAAGATCAAAGTGCTGAAATTACCTCCTCTGGCAAGATTAGTTGGAATAATAAAGTCCGAATACAAAATCAAGGAACTGTTAGCAAAGTTCGGAATTTACCTAGTGTTAAAGCAGATTTTGAACAATCAGTTCAACCCGCAACTGGATGGGACAAATACCTTAAATATATGGAAGAAAATATAAGCAGAACCTATGACGATGCAAACCTTGGTGGCTCAGTACTTTTATCCTTTGAGCTTAACGAGTGGGGTAAGCCTGTTAAGTTTGTTATTTTGAAGAGTTTGACGAAGGCCTATGATGAAGAGGCAATCCGTCTGATAAAAAATGGACCTGCCTGGAAATCACGCGTTGGAGGTAAAATTGCCAGCGGTAAGATCGAAGTCTGGTTTTAGTTAAACTATATACTTAAAATATGAAGAAAACTATACCTTTTGCATTTTAAATTAAATTGTACTTTAATTGAAATCTAACAAATGAAAAGATTGATTTTCCTGCTTTTTTTGTCGTTTATTTATTCCTCCTGCAATCAACCTAAGCCTCAAGTAATTGTAGATAAAAGTATTGCATTTTATAAAATGAATAAGCTTAAAAATGCAACTCTAGAATTTAAGTTTAGAACGGCTAAGTTTAAAGTCATGCAAAATGGTGGCCAGTATAAATATGAACGTTTTTTCACTGATTCTACAGGAAATGTTCATGATGTACTAAGTAATGAAGGTTTTAAGCGGATTTTGGATGGTAAAGAATTGAAGCTTGATCAGCTTGATTCAGATAAGTATAGGCAGTCGCTTAATGCAGTTGTTTATTTTTTATACTTACCCTTGAAGTTAAATGATGCTTCAGTGATAAAAAAATATTTGGGCGAAAGTCAGATCAAGGATAAGAGATATTATAAAATTGAGATTTCTTTTGAAAATTCAAAGGAAGCGGGTGATCACAGTGACGTGTTTTATTATTGGTTCGATACCGAGGATTATAGCATGGATCATTTTGCTTATAGTTCAGGAGGTAATCGTTTCAGGGAGGTACTTAGATCTCGTGATGCAGGTGGTGTAATTTTTCAGGATTATGTTAATTATCAAATGCCACTTGATGATTCAACAACCACGGTTGATAAGTATGATAGCTTGTATGAGGCGGGCAGACTTAGGGTTTTATCTCAGATAGAATTAAAAGATATTGTTTTGAAATAAGCTGTCTGATGTTGGATCAGAAAAATAAACTCAAAATAAAATAGAGTGTAGCTGCAAGTATAGCGGATACCGGAATAGTTAGTATCCATGCCCATAACAGGCTTATCGTAACTCCCCAACGTACAGCAGATACACGCTTACTTAATCCAACACCTATAATTGCACCTGTAATGGTATGTGTTGTTGAAACAGGTATTTTAAAGTGTTCGGTCATGAATAATGTAATTGCTCCGGCAGTTTCTGCAGCAACACCTTCTAAAGGAGTAACTTTAGTAATCTTGGTACCCATGGTTTTTACAATTTTCCACCCGCCGCTCATAGTTCCGGCCGCTATTGAAGTGTAACATGCTATAGGAATCCATTCAGGAATATGATTGATTTTTACTTTACCATCAATAACTGTGTAACCTACATGAAGCCATGATGCCATTGTATCAACACTTAGGTTAGCATCTTTTAAATAAACAATGATTGCTGCTGCGATAATACCCATTACTTTCTGGGCATCATTACCTCCGTGACCGAGACTGAATAAGGCAGAAGATACTAGCTGGAGTTTTTTGAACCACCATTCAGCCCTCGAAGGATTGGCATACCGGCAGATATTGACAATGATCACAGTAATAAAATACGCCATGATCATACCAATAATTGGAGCTAGAACAATAAAGGAAGCAACTTTGCCGATAACACCAAGATTAACTACATTTAATCCGCCATGAGCAACTGCTGCACCCGCAAATCCACCAATCAATGTATGTGATGAACTAGAAGGAATTCCAAACCACCAGGTAAATAAATTCCAGCATATTGCAGCTAATACACCGGCCAGGATAACCACCAGATTAATGTTCATGGTATCAGCAGTCTTTGCCACCGTATCGGCAACATTCAAATGGAATATCCAGTAAGCCAGAAAATTGAAAAATGCCGCCCAAACCACTGCCTGAAAAGGGGTTAAAACCTTCGTAGAAACAACGGTTGCAATAGAATTCGCGGCATCATGAAAACCATTGATATAATCGAATACCAATGCTAAAACAATGATTACAATTAATAATGTAAAACCCATATAGTCGGTGTGAAATCTTTAATGATGTAGTTATGCGTTTTTCACCAGAATAGATTCAAGTACGTTCGCTGCATCTTCACACATATCGGTAGCTGTTTCTAAGCCAGAAAGTACCTCCTTGTATTTGATCAGGTTTACTGCATCTTTTTCATTATCGAAAAGCTCACCTACTGCCTTGTCAAAGATATAATCAGCCTGATTTTCAATGCTATTTATACGTATGCAGCAGTCTGCAATTAAACGGATATTTTTTAAATTCCTTAGTTCATGAATTGCTTTATGAAGATCCTGACAAGCCTGTAGGATCAGGTTGGCTAACTCTTTAATAGGAGGGGTTATAATCGTAACATTATACAGATCCATACGACTTGCTGAGCCATGTATATAATCGGCAATATCATCTATTGCACTTGCAAGTCTGTGGATATCTTCGCGGTCGAATGGAGTAATAAAGTTCTTGCTTAGCTCCAGATGAATTTGATGGGTAATCTCATCGCCGGTATGTTCCAGATCTTCAATGTCCTTGAACAGTTTCTTTCGTTGGATAGGATCTTCACTATTAACTGCTTCTACTAGTTTTTCACCCAATAGAATCAGGTTTGCACTATCTTTTTCGAAAAGAGGAAAAAATTTTTTGTCTTTTGGAATAAAGTACTGGAAAATACTGTTCAGTGACATCAATTTGAGATTTAAGTTTTAGTAAATCTACAAACCAAATGTTAATTTAATGTTAATAATTAATCGGAATTATTTTTCCTTTTGGAGTGTGAATCCAAAGGTTGAACCAATATTTTCGGTACTTCTCACAGTGATGGTTTGCTCATGTGCTTCAATAATATGTTTTACAATTGCAAGCCCTAAACCCGAGCCTCCAATTTGCCGGGATCTGCTTTTATCTGTCCGGTAAAAACGCTCAAATAGCCTTGGAAGATATTTTTCTTCTATGCCAATACCATCGTCTGTGATTTCGACCAGGATCTGGTCATGAAGCTCAAAAGTTTTAATGAATGTATTTCCATTACTCTTACCATATTTAAAAGAATTATCAATGAGGTTAACGAAAACTTGTCTGATCTTCTCGCGGTCGGCAATTACCCAGGTCGGACTATGATATTTCTCTTTAAAATGAAGATTAATGTTATATTTTTTTGCTTTTAATTCCAGTGAATCAATTACCTCATTGATCAGATCGACTAAATTAAAGCGATCATAATGAACAGGGATTTCACCACTTTCCAGTTTTGAAATGGCATCCAGATCCTTTATGAAAAATGCAAGTCTATCTACATTCCTGGAGGCTTTTTCCAGAAATTGTCTGGTCATTTCAGGATCATCAATATCACCTTCCTGTAGAGCTTCAATATAACCTTGAATTGCAAAAAGAGGGGTTTTTAATTCGTGGGAAATATTCGAAAGGAATTCTCTTCTGAACTTTTCCTGATCTTTTAGCTGATCAATCTCTGTTTTTTTGTCTCTAGCCCATTCCTTGACTTCAAGTTCAACATCATTAATCGGATCGGCGCTCACATATTCACCTAAAGCATCTTTCAGGTCCTTACCTAGTTTCAGGTTATGAATAAGCTTATAAATAAGTTTGATTTTGCTGTATACAAATTTCTCAATCAGGTAATAGAAAACCAAATAACTAGTTAGCAGTGAAGCAAAAAAGGTAATAAGGAAATCGACAAGGTTTGCCTGAAAGTAAAAGTTAATCATCGCAAGGGATAAAGCAACAACTAAAGCGTTTATAAATACAAGGACCCACAATTTCATGATGCAATTTAATATTTTAACGTTTCACCGTGTGTTTTTTTTACCAATAATTGTGTAATACCAGGAAATTTATCTAGCGTGGATACAGTAAGATCTGAAATAATTGTATTCCCAAATAGCTTTTGAATCAAACGTCCACTGTTCAGTCTCATTTTAAATTCTTTTTCCCAACTAAGCCTATAATTATTTTCAAGTGCAATTCTGTTTAATGCAGAACCCTTTTTCGCATAGCGCATGATACTTTCAGTAAGTATTTTGGCCGAATGAATGGCGATTGCCATGCCATTTCCGCATAAGGGTGTTATCATTCCGGCTGAATCACCACAAAACAGCAAATGATTTTCTACAAGGGTTTTCTTCTCAAATGAGATTTCATTGATTACTTCAGGAGTTTTGAACAAAAATTCTGAGTTTTTGTACAGACTCTTCAAGTATGGATTTTTAAACAAAACCTCTTCTTCCATTTCAGCAATGCCTGAATATCTTTTAAGATTTGCTGTTTCGGAGAGATAACATAAACAAAATCTATCGTCTTCTATTTTACTCACGCCACAATATCCACCCTGAAAATTATCAAGGCGAATCAGATTTTCAGGGAACTCAGTGTTGATATGGTATTTTACACCAAGATAAGGACTTCGTTGGTGGAAAAATCTACGGTTCAGTTTTTGATCCAGATTAGATCTCTTACCATGTGCAGCGATAGCAATTGCCGATTCATAAACTATATTGCCAGGCGTAGTGATCCTGAATTTATCTTCTTCAAACTTAATATGATCTACACGTTCGAAAATAAATTTTACACCAAGTCTTGTAGCTTCTTCATACATTAAATGGTCAAGCTTAAATCTGCTCAAGCCAAATCCACCCATTTTTAAATCTGCATGCATTATTTTACCTGAAACAGATGTAACGGCCAAGCGGTTTATCCTTGAATATCCTGATTCTGAGATCCCGATGTTTAGGTATTCTAAGAATGGAAGTACTTCATTGGAAATATATTCTCCGCAGACTCTGTGGAATGGATATTTTTTTTTCTCGAATACACTAACTTGATATCCATTCTTTTGAAGGAGAATTGCATTTGTCAATCCTGCCAGACCACCACCGATTATCAGGACGTCAATCATACTCAATTTTTAATCAGGTTCTTTTTTCCCTTAGTTTGAATACATATTTGCCAACGGAAAGCCCACATCCATTTGATGGAGAAATTATTAAATTCTCCTTTTTTTAATAGCTGATCAAGCTCAGTTCTTTTAAAGCTTCGAAGTACTGAAAGTTTGGAATCGTGTTTAACCATTTCGGATTTCGAAAAAACTGAGGTTAAAGCTCCTATGGAATGAAAGGCAAACCAATGTCGGTGCAGATCATTAATCACTACGTAATCAGCAGCACAATCATACATTTTTTGAACGAGCCGAACCCAGTTTTCATCAGAGAAATGATGTGTAAATAGGCTCGAAATCACGATATTGAATTGGTTGCTGATCAGTTCTTCACTCATAACATCAGCCAGAATATAGGAAATTTCAGGAAATTCTCCGGATTTATCCCTAGCATATTGAATGGCTGAAGCGGTAGCATCTACTCCAATTAATTGAAGTTTAATATTTCTTTTCCGAGCCCATTTAGCAATCATTCTTAAAGAATCGCCACCTCCACAACCCCAGTCACAGATGATCATCTCATCCTTAATTCCAATTTTACGGAATGCATTGAAAAACACATTATAACCACCCAATAGCTTGTTTACAACTTCCAGCTCATCCATGATAGGATCGATAACCTCATGCCCCAATGAGAAATCGTCCATCATTTCTTCCTCCAAACTTCTGTGACTAAAATCAGGCATACCCATTTCTTTTTAATATCATGGATTCAACGGTTAAGCCTGGTCCAAATGCAAAACCAAGAATATTTTCTTTATCAACCCCTTCAGGATCGTCCATCAGTTTTTTAAGAACAAATAATATCGTCGCAGATGACATATTTCCATAATCCTTTAAGATATCATACCCAAAGCGATTTCCTGCAGATGAGAAACCGAGGGCATTTTCAGCAGCTTCAAGGATTTTTTTACCTCCGGGGTGGACGGCAAAACGGCTGATTTCATGGAATTGAAGGTTTGCTTTTTCAAGTAATTTGTTTGTAATTGTTTGAATATGTTTAAAAATTAATTTTGAAACTTTTGAAGTCAGCTTCATTTCAAATCCCGCATCTCCCACATACCAGCCCATCTCATTTTTTGCCTCATTCAGAAATTCGGAATAAAAAGTGTCGAGCTGCAAGGTTTTTTTTGAGGTATCAATGGAAGCGTTATTTTCTACCAGAACTGCTGCTGAACCGTCTGAGAAAAGTGAATTGGCAACCCAGTTGTCTAATGTGTTTTCCTTTTGAAAATGAAGTGTACAAAGTTCTACTGAAACAATCAGAACTTTAGCTTTTGGATCTGCCCGACAGATATAGTCAGAAACCTTAAGAGCATTTAATGAACCATAACAACCCATAAAATTAATACACGTTCTTTCAATGTTTCGGTTTAAACCTAATTTTTCTACTAACTCAATATCTATTCCCGGAGCATGCATTCCTGTACAGCTAACTGTTATCAGGTGAGTGAGTGAAGAAAGGGGAATTTCCGGATGATTGGATAAGCAATTATTTACTGCTTCTGATGCAAGAGCTGAAGCAGTATCCTTGTATAAATTTAAGCGTTCCTTTGTTCCCGGAAAAGGCGCTAAATCTTCATTCTTGCCAAAAAAGGTATAATTTCTACTTTCAGTTTCACCGAAATCCGGGATGACGGAATACCGGTAATCAATACCCGAATGTTCATAAATTTGCCTTAGACGTGAGGCCTTGGTATCATTTAATTTAAATGCCTTGAGCATAAATTGAAAAATATCATTCTGTGGGATCCGGTATTTTGGGTTGGCGGTACCAATCGCGCTGATGCAACTGCTCATAATTTAGTAAATTACTAAATATTTATGTTTTTGGTTTTATACATCAACATATAAGCCAAAAATTCAAAATACATTTTAACTAATTCAATACTTAGATTTAATTTAGATAACAGCATGAAAATTATTTAATAAATGAATCAATTAAAAGGTTTTTTACCTAGTTTTTCTACTTTACTACATTTACGTTTTTTCTTTTCAGTATTTCTGCTACCTGTATTTTTCTTTGCCCTTTCGCAAGCTCCAGAAATCAAGGTGAATAGCGCAATTTTAACTTTTATAATCTGGCATTTGCTGGTTTATCCAGCAAGTAATGGGTATAATAGTTATTTTGATAAAGATGAAGGAAGTATTGCCTTAATAGAAAAACCTCCTCCGGTTGATAAAAGCTTGTATTATTTTTCCCTGGCTCTTGATTTCATTGCTTTGATTCTTACAATTTATGTCGGTTGGTTTTTATTTTTTTCAGTTTTTATTTATGAGGCATTTTCTAAAATGTACAGTCATCCTTCAATCAGGTTAAAGAAATATCCTTTTATTAGTTTTTTAATTGTTTTCGTTTTCCAAGGAGCTTTTGTTTTTTGGAGCACTTACGTTTCAGTTTCAGGAATAAATATATTTTATGGTTGGAATTTGAATTTTACCCTCGCCGGACTAATCTGTTCCTGTCTGATTGGTGCAACGTATCCCTTAACTCAGGTTTATCAGCATGAAGAAGATTCAAAAAGAGGCGACAAAACACTTAGTCTCATTTTAGGAATCCGTGGTTCTTTTTACTTTTCAGCCGGACTGTTTTTACTTTCCGGCATTCTACTTTTTACATATTGGTACAGATTGGACTTATTGAATAATTTTTGGCTGTTTTTAATTTTATCCGGACCGGTATTTACACTGTTTATTAGCTGGTTCATTAAAGTTTACCAAAATCCTGTTCATGCAAATTTTAAGAATATGTCACGAATGACCCTTTTAAGCGGTTTATTGATGCTGATTTACTTTGGACTGTTGAACATTATTTAATCTGAGTTTAGACTAACTAATACTAAAATAATACAGGAATTACAAGCACTTGGTTAACAATAAATTGTTTTTTGAAATCAATACCTGTGTGTTATAGGTCAGTTCAGCCCTTTCCTACGGAGTATTTCCGTTAAGAAATCACGTTTTTTGTCAAATTACGAATAGCCGAAAGTTACCTTCTCCAGCAAGGTTTATTTTATCCGGTGCTGTATTTCATTGGAACTGGCAGTTCGGCAAAAGAACCACCGCCCCTGCCAAATAAACCCAAGTACCACCGGCAAGATGTTATATCGAACCCATATTATTTAGCAATTAACAGAAATTATAAAGTTAATGGTTTTGAAATCAATGATTTTTTATTTTCCATTCCATTCCTTATAAAACTGAGCGAGATACTGTTCCATAAACACATGTCTTTCGGCTGCTATTCTTTTCCCGGTTTCAGTATTCATCTTATCCTTTAGCAGTAGTAATTTTTCATAAAAATGATTGATAGTTGGAGCACTAGAATTTTTATACTCTTCTTTACTCATATTCAGGCTTGGAGCAATCCCGGGGTTATATAATTCACGATTTTTGTATCCTCCATAAGAAAATGCTCTGGCTATTCCGATCGCACCGATTGCATCAAGCCTATCTGCATCCTGAACAATTTCGAGCTCCCTGGTCTGAAATTCTATATTCCCAAAACTCGCTTTAAAGGACATGTTGCGAATGATTTGCTGAACATGCAGAATCACATCTTCTGGCAGCTTTTGCGAAGAAAGAAAATCTCCAGCTTTTTTGGGGCCAATTTCCTCATCGCCATCATGAAATTTGCTATCGGCAATATCATGTAACAATGCAGCCAGTTCAACAATAAGTTGATCGGCTGTTTCAGTTTTTAGGATTTGAAGTGTATTATTCCAAACTCTCTGAATATGCCACCAGTCGTGGCCGCTTTCGGCCCCCTCCAATGTTTTTTTAACAAAATTTACTGTTTCAGCGATGAGCTGATCACGATTCAAGTTTGGGATCTCTTTTACTGCCTTCATATAATTCGTATTCCAATAACCTGCAATCAAGTTTACCATTGTAAAATTCGATTTTTCGGGAAGCCCGAAGTCCAATTTTTTTCGCCAGATCAGGATTTCCGGTGAAAATATAACCTTTGTATCCCTTACAACTCTGTTTCATAAAGTCACCAAGACGCTTATAAGTAGCCTGGAGTTTAGTATGAACACCAAGACGCTCACCATATTCGGGGTTAAACATGACTATTCCTGGAACTTCAGGTATTTTGGTGTCTGCAAAATCACAAACTGCAAAATCAATCAGATGATCAACACCTGCAGTTTTCGCATTTTTTATTGAAATATCAATGGCATCTTCAAAATGATCAGTAGCAATAATCCTGAAATCTATTTCCCTTTTTGCTTTCTCTTTTAATTTGCGTCTTTCTTCAAAGAAAACCTGTTCATCATATCCGATGATATGCATAAAACCATAGTTCATTCGAAACAATCCGGGTGTTTTATCGGTTGCGAGCAAGGCTGCTTCTATTGCCAGAGTTCCCGATCCGCACATTGGCACAACAAACGGAGTTTTTCTATCCCATCCGGTGGCCATAATTGTTCCTGCAGCGAGCGCCTCCAGCATAGGTGCTTTTCCTGGAATTTTACGGTAACCATGTTTTGCCAGTGTTTCACCTGAAGTATCAATATAGATCTCAGCATCCTTTTCCTTCCAGAACAAATGAATAACGGCTTTATTTGCATCAGATCCGGTATTTGGTCTGATTTCTTTTTTCTCTTTGATGCGGTCTACGATGGCATCTTTCACCTTCAGATTTGCGAACAGTGGCGTGGTGATGGTTTCATTATCGACAGTCGAACTTACAGAGAAATACCCGGTAAAATCAATCAGCTCTTCCCAGGATATTTCCAGCAATTCCTTATAAAGTCTTGCCGGATTTTCAGCCGAAAATGATTTGATGGAGTATAAAACCTGACTTGCACAGCGTAAGTTCAGATTGAGTGGAATACAATCATTTATTGTTCCCTCCAGCTCTAAACCGGTGCTGAATGCTCTTTTAATCACATAACCCAATGCCTCCACTTCCTGGCGAAGGTATGGTGCCAGGCGATTGTTGCACGTTATAATGATCTTGCTTTTTGTGTGGAAAACTTGCATAATAAAATGCGAAGTTAGCAATTAAAAACTGCCTTAATTTTATACTTTTACGAAGCAAATCAGTCAAACGATTTTTCCAAAATCAGGTCAACATTTTTTGCGAGCTAAAACCAGATACATCAATAATTTTATTAACATGGACATAAAAGGTAAAGTACATGAGATCTCGCCGGTAATTACCGTGAGCGAAAAATTCAAAAAACGTGAGTTAATAATTGAATATGCAGAAAATCCGTCTTATCCGGAATTTGTAAAGTTTGAGGCAGTTCAGGATAAAGTGAATCTGTTCGACAACATCAAATTAGGAGATCAGGTGGAATTGTTTTTTAACCTTCGCGGACGTGCTTGGGTAGACAAGATGGGCAAAACCTCTTATTTTAATACATTGGTGGTATGGAGAATAAATCCAATCAGTTCCGGAGGTTCTTCAACTGCACCTGAATATGCTGCTCCGGTTGATATCAGTTCGGCACCCGAGGATGATGATTTGCCATTCTAGTGATTATTAGTTTGATCTATCTAAAAATCATAAGCCCCGTCCGGTATTCGGAACGGGGCTTTTTGATTCTCAACAAATAGTTATTCTTTGATCAACTTTTTTATAAACCAAACTTTGTTTTGATCAACCGTAACATAATACACTCCATTTTCTACCAGGCTTATCTGCTTCATGTAGGATCCATTAAAATTGGAAACCTCATCCGTAAATAGCGGCTTTAAATCAGTATTCAGGATTTTTATTTGTACTGTTCCTTTACTCTCCAAATTGAAGGAGATGCCAAGCTTGCCATTGGAAAAATTAGGAAAAAGGGTCAGGTCTTTAACATCAAGTAGATTTCCGGTATTTTCAATACCTGTAATTGTTTTCAACTTGCTTTTTTCGGCATCGCTTAGGCGAATATTCATCCTGCTGGATATTCCGTTTTTGTCTGTGGAATTAAAATTAAAAGAAGAAGAATTATTCCGGTTCCACATCCCTGGGAATTCACTTCTTTCAAATTCAAAAGCCATAGGTGGAGCAGGATTCATGGGTGCTCTGGGCATTCGAGGCATATTGGGTGCTACTGGTACCATATCCCTATGCATGGTGATAATGCGTTTTCTGAGGTTACTATCCAAACCATCTATTTGAAACCTGAATTCTTTCTTGAGGGTATCAGTATTAAAGTCAAATGACATACTACTGTCTCCATCAAACTTGAAAACATGTAACCTTCCAGGCATTTTATGGTCGAGATCAAAATCAAACTCTTTCATTTCATCCTGCTCCCAATGAAGGACATGTGGGGTATCGCCTTTGCGGCCGATTATGATTTCAGTAGTTTCACCTTTGCCTTTTATCCTGCCTTCCATATCCCTGAAAACCTGCCTTAAACGAATGCGCTCCTTCTGATCTGCCTCGCTTAATTTTTTTCCATTAATTGTAGTATCACCGTTTTTGATAATGATACTTTGACTGGCTTTTTTATCAGCCTGGGCTCTTGCAGCCGATGATGAACTTACAACAATAAGTGTAATGAAAACTATCAGCATCAGGTGTGGATTGAAAATAAATTTTTTCACAGTATGTTGGTTTTTAATTGAATAATGAGATATTAATTGAGTTTAGTGATTGCAAGTTTTGAATCATTTTTAAAATTTGAACGATAAGAATTCTGATATAATTCAATATTTTGATTAACCAAATGTAGAGGGCCGAATGATGTAATTTTGTTAAATCTTTGTTAAAATTTGTTAAAACTATATTGATAAAGAGAGTGTTGTGTATTTTTGTTTGAGATGAGGAGTAAAAGTATTAGTTTAATTATAGGTTTGATGGCCACCGCATTAATTGGGGTAATTGGAATGCAGTGGTATTTCTTCAGACAATCTTATCAGCTTCAATCCCGTCTGTTTGACCAATCAGTACATGAAGTATTGAATAATGTTGTTGAACGCCTAGCCAAAAAAGATGCAAATAATTTTTTGGAGAAGAAGGCAGAATTTATCAAACTTCCTGAACCGGCAAAAATCAAGAGTACTCCGTTTTTTGTTGCTGAACCCAAAAATCCTAGAAGGAATAAGCTTAAAATTCCTAGAATGTCTGATGAGAATTATTTTCTGGTTCAACAAAGAAAAGCTGACAGTGTTTTCATGATCAGGGATAGTTTACTAAGGGCAAGATATCCAAATGTGGTATCATTTAATGATGTGGTAACCGCATCTGAATTAAAGGACTCTGAATACAACCTGCGCGTAGATTTTTATCAGGTTGAAGATGCTTTTGGTCAGATTCATGAACAAACACGTAAGACGATTTCCAAAGCTCCTAAAGCTTACCCCCAAATAAATACGTTATTATCGGGATCTGTTCCCGGACAATTACCTGATTCTGTAACCCAATATATTGTTTTTGACCCTGTTGA